>JADFKI010000315.1 GCA_022565015.1 Chloroflexota bacterium | reverse complement strand
CATGCGCGTCGTCGACTGGACGATGTGGCAGTTCGGTCCGGTATCGACTCTGATGCTCGCCGACATGGGTGCGGAGGTCATCAAGGTCGAGTCCCTTGACGGGGACGACGGCCGCCAGTTCGGCCGCATCGCCGGAATTGTGACGGACCTTCCCTCGGGTGTAAACGCCTACTTCGAGAACATGAACCGGCAGAAGCTAGGAATAGCCCTGGACCTCAAGAACCCCAGGGGGCTGGAGGTCATGCGGAGGCTCGTCGCGGAGTCGGACATATTCGTCGAGAACTTTCGCAAGGGCGTGGCGGAGCGCCTTGGCCTAGGGTACGAGGACCTAAAACCCCTCAACGAGAAGCTAATATACGCCTCCGCGTCCGGCTATGGCCCCGAGGGTCCGGACGCTGGAAAGCCCGCGTTGGCCCTGGCGGCCGAGGCCCGGGCGGGCGCACTGTGGTGGGCCGGACCGGACGACAACATTCCCTACCAGCTTGGAATCGCCGACCAGATCGCCGGAATAATGCTCTCCTACGGCGTACTGGGTGCGGTAATCGCCAGGGAGCGCTTTGGGATGGGACAGAGGGTAGACGCCTCCCACCTGGGCAGCATGATCTGGCTGCACGGCATGCAGGAGGGGATTTCGTATCTCTCCGGCCAGGACTTCCCCCGCATTGGCCGAAACATAGGACAGGTAATGTGGAACTACTACGAGTGCAAAGACGGGGAGTGGCTGGCCTTTTCCATGAGTCAGGGAGACCGCTATTGGCCTGCCTTCTGCCAGGTGCTCGACCGGCCCGAGCTTCTGGAGGACCCCAGGTTCAATTCCATGGAGGCGCGCTTCGAGAACAGCGGGCTGCTGATAGGCCTGTTGGACGAGGCCTTCGCCGAGAAGACGAGGGAAGAGTGGGTGGATATTCTCTCCCGGCATAAGGACCTCATATGGGAAAGGGCGCAGAGAAGCCAGGACCTGCTCAAGGACCCGCAGGTATTGAAGAACAACTACGTCGTCGAGTTCGACCATCCTACAATCGGGAAGTCCATGTGGCCGCTGACGCCCGTTACCTACTCAGAGACCCCCGTGTCCAATCGCAAGGCTGCGCCGGCCCTCGGCGAGAACACGGAGGAGATATTAATCGAAATGCTGGGATATACCTGGGACGATATAGTGGAGTTGAAGAACGAGGGAGTGATACTCTAGGAGCGCACCCTGGGCCCACGCCCACCCGATAGCCGGAACCGCCCGCTGGGACATTCTTTGCATAGGCGTCTTTCAACCAGTCGGCCACCTTGTTGATCCGCAACGTTCTGCGGGCGCCCGCATTGCGCCTTCGGGACTTCCGAATTCTCTGTCTGTCGACGGTCTTCGAGACCGCCGGGTTTGCCGGCGAGCAGGTCATTCTGGGTTGGTTGGTCCTGGAGCTGACCGGGTCCCCTTTCATGGTCGGGGCTGCCATAGGCGCACGGTCCGCCCCATACTTCTTCCTGGGCATCGTTGCAGGGACCATCGCCGACCTGGTGGACCGCCGCGGCCTGATGCGCCTCCTCAACCTGGCCATGGTGCTGATTACAGCGGCCCTTGGCCTGCTCATCTACCTGAACAAGATCGAGGTCTGGCACTTCTTCGTCATGGCCGTCCTCGCCGGGTGTATCGGAGCGCTGTACCAGACATCCAGGCAGAGCCTGGCCTTCGACGTCGCCGGGGAAGGCAATCGGATGAGCGGGCTGTCCTACGTGAGCCTGAGCATGCGGTTCGGCGGGCTGCTCGGCTCCCTGGCGGCGGGCTTCATCTTCGCCAGGATCGGAGCCGACGTTGCCTACTTTGCGGTGGCGGCGGCATATGTCGTCTCCGCGCTATCGCTGTCCTTCATGCGGTCTCAAAGCAGGCCGCCTCTGATGAAGAGCCGGAACGTCCTCCAGAGTCTCAAGGAGCTGGGTGCAGAGGTGAGGGTCAACCGCCCGCTCCTCGTTCTGATCGTCATGGTGGCGCTGGTAGAGTTGCTCGGCTTCTCTCACGCCGCGTTGATGCCAAGCCTGGCGCGAGACGTCCTTCACGTAGGCCCAGAGGGCCTCGGCGTAATGATCGCCTTTCAATCTGTCGGCGCCGTCGTCGCGCTTGTGGTGGCGTTGCCCTTTGGCGACACTAACCGCAAGGGCCTGATATTTCTCATCGTTATACTGGTCTTTGGCGTCAGCCTGATGATGCTCGGCCTGACCACCTCGTTTGTTGCGGCGTTACTGGTAATCGCGGTCATGAGCGCTGCCATGGCGCTCTCGGACCTGTTCTCCCAGGGGCTCATTCAGGCCATGGTGCCGAGAAGTCTTCGTGGCAGGGCAATGGGAGCGTGGGTCGTCGCGGTAGGAACGGCGCCTCTGGGCAACCTGCAGATCGGAGGACTGGCCGCGGCTATAGGCGTGTCCGTAGCCTTGATGACGAACGGCACGGTGTTGCTCGTGCTGGGGGTCGGGGCGCTCTTGCTGTTTCCCCGGCTGAGGAGACTCTGAGATGCCCGGTCAGAGCCAATCTGAATACTGTCACGAATGGTTAGACAAGCTCTCCGTCGAAGGATGGCAAAACGTCCATATGAGGTTTTAGGATAGGCTTTTGGACGAAAGGCTTTTCGGACTCGACTGTTGTCAGCCGTCCCTCTCCCGATGGTAGCGGGCCACGGTCTCATCGGTGATGGGGTAGTACTTGCCCGGGGCCACGTTCTCCGCCTCGATCAGCCCCTTGACGAACTCTTCGACGGCCTCGTGCTCCTCTATCCAGTCGATGGCCTCCTTCGCGATGATCGCGGGCACGACGACCACGCCATCGTCGTCGGCCACGATGAGATCGCCGGGCCGCACGGCCACGCCGCCGCACTGAATAGTGACGTTGGCCTCGTAGGGGTCGATCTCGTCGGCGCCGCCCATGGGCGTTCGGCCACCTGCGTATATGTGGAAGCCATAACCTTTCACGATGTCCAGGTCACGAATGGAGGCGTCGGTGACCACGCCCGCCGCGCCGGCCATCTTCAGCTGCAGCAGCTTGACGTCGCCGCCGATGGCCGCGTACTTCTTGCCCAGCCCGTCTATGACGAGCACGTCGCCCGGCTCGCACGAGCCCATGGCCTGGTATTCGGGCGAGTCCTCGCCGCGATGCGTTTCCTGCATGATGTCCGGACGCGGCGGGATGAAACGGAGTGTCCTGGCCCTGCCGGCCATGACCCCGCGCCCCGGGGTAAAAGCCTGCACGTCTCGCATGAAACAGGGCTCGTAACCCAGGCGTCTGACGGCGCCATAAACGGTCGCGCCCGAAACCTTCTTGTAACGGTCGATGATTTCCTGGGTGATTTCGCTCTCCGGCATTTTTCTAACACCTAAATATGTTTCTTCTCGGCGCCAACCGACTTACACGGGTAACCCTCTTGGCGCACCTTGCGGAATAGTTCAGAATTGTAGCTCTTGCCCGGGGCCAGGCTCTCCGAATCGGTGAGACTCCAGCGACCATATTTCTTGGCTTGCTAGTCGACTTAGAGCCTATCCGAAAACCTCGTCCGGACATCTTACGGTCCTTCCACCGTGCTCAGGACGAACGGAAGATTGCCCGTTCGTGGTGAGCTTATCGAACCATTCGTGGCGGTTTTCGGATAGTCGTGTTAAGAGTAATGGGAAACTAGCTGACGGACTGCTTCGTTACCGCCTCGATCATCGCCTGAATGTAGCCATTGGCGAAGGCCCGCCCTCGGTGGCCCCACTGCGTGTCCTGGAAGGTCTGCGGCACGTGGTCGTCGATGAAGAAGCTGTCG
>JADFKI010000314.1 GCA_022565015.1 Chloroflexota bacterium | reverse complement strand
CAGACCCGGCAGCGTTGATGAGGCGCTCGCCATCCTTCGCGAGCATGGCGAGGACGCGCGTCCCATGGCGGGCGGCACCGCCATAATCAACCTCATGAAGCAGTCCCTGCTATTCGCGAACCACATCGTAAGCATGCAAGACGTTCCCGGTATGCGGGACATCAGCTTTGAGAACGGCGAGCTGCATATCGGGGCGCTGGTCACACACCAGGAGGTCGTAACGTCTCCCATCGTGATTGAACACGCGCCGCTGCTGAGCGAGGTCTATCGTAGGGTCGCAACCGTGAAGGTCCGGAACATGGCGACCGTTGGGGGCGGCCTCGCACACGCCGACCCCGCACAGGACCCGCCGCCGGCGCTCATGATACTCGGAGCCCGGGTCCGGCTGGTTTCGGAGCGCGGCGCAAGGATGCTGCCGGTCGGAGACCTATTTCGAGACTACTACGAGACCGCCATCGAATTCGACGAGATTCTCACCGAGCTAATCGTGCCGGAAGCCGACCAGAATGCCAACAGCGTCTACCTGAAATTCCTGCCGCGCACCGCCGACGACTACGCTACGGTGGGCGTTACCGCATCGGTCCGCCTCGAAGACGGGCGCTGCGATGATGTCCGCGTGGCGCTGAACTCGGTTGCGCCGACGCCGGTCCGCGCGACTGCGGTCGAAGACGCCCTCAAGGGCCGGGCCGCGAGCGAGAGCACGCTGCGCGAGGCCTCTGAGCTGGTCCGCCAGTACCTCGACCCGCTGGACGACTTTCGGGGCTCTGCCGAATACAAGCGCGACATGGCGGTGGTGTTCACGTACCGCGCACTGAAGCAGGCCACGGGTCTGGCGCAGTGAAATTCGAGCACACCGTGACTATCGACGCCCCCCGCGATGCGGTCTGGGCGGTGCTTAGCGACTTCCCACGAGCGGCGAGCCTAATGCCCGACGCGGGCGAAGTGAGGCGTTCAGAAGACGGCGGCTACGAAGGCAGGATGCGTCTGCGCGTCGGTCCCATCGGCCTGAATCTCTCAGGCACTGTCCATGTTGAGCAGGACGACGACCAGGGCACGTGGAGCATGAAGGCCGGAGCCCGGGACAGGCGTGTGGGCGGGGGCTTCCAGGCCCAAATAGATGTCAAGCTGGCAAGGCTGAGCACGGAATCCTCCGAGCTAAACATCAGAGCAGACGTCCAGCTCTTGGGGCGATTGGGCCAGTTGGGGCAACCCCTCATAAAGCGCAAGGCGGAGTCAACGATACGGCAGTTCGCCGAAAACCTGAGAGCCGCGGCTTCGGCAGGCAAGTAATTCATGGCGCTGGGCTGGTCAGCGCAAACAGGGGACATAATTCACTCCGGCGAAGAATCCTCCAGATGAAAAAAAACATTCTCGGCACGGGCAGCCATGTCTACGAGGTCATTCACCCCTTCGGCACGCTGCCGGCTGGGATGAAGATGGGTAACGCCTCGCATGTCGTCACCGACTCCGCCGACAGGGTGCACGTGTACCGCAGAGGCGAACCGCCGGTGCTGGTCTTCGACGGCGATGGAAGTTACATCTACGGCTGGGGCGACGGTCTCATTCTCGACGCCCACGGTATATTCGCCACACCCGGCGACGAAATATATCTGGTGGACAGGGACGCCCACGAGATACTGAAGTTCGACAGCGACGGCAACGTGCTCATGCGTCTGGGCAATCGCGAGAGACCTGCGCTTCACGACCCGTTCAACCATCCGGCTGATCTAGCCGTGGCGACCAACGGCGAGATATTCGTCGCGGACGGCTACGGCAACTCACGGGTGCATAGGTTCGCACCCGATGGCCGGCTGATCATGTCATGGGGATCACGGGGCGACGGTCCGGGGCAGTTCACGACGCCACACGGCATCTGGGTGCACGACGGCAAGGTCTACGTCTGCGACCGCGAGAACAACCGAGTGCAGGTCTTCGACATCGAAGGCGAGTATCTGACCGAGTGGGGCGACTTCTTCCATCCCATGGACATCTTCAGGGACTCGCAGGGAACGTTCTACGTGACGGACCAGGTCCCCAGGATAACGATGCTGGACGAAGACGGGACGCTGATAAGCAGGGGCCGCACGCCCTTCAACGGTCACGGCATGTGGATGGACAGCCTCGGCAACATTTACCTGGCTGGCAACGAGGAAGGCGTCACCAAGCTGGCGAAGGTATAGATCCCGGACCGAGTCTACGAGAACGAACGCGGCGACTACGGTGTATGCAGACGGAGCCGGGTAGGGAACACTGCTCCTCGGGCGGGGAGCCCCACCCTCTCCGATCGAGGGATATACACCTGCTTTTGAGTGTGGAGGCTCTCCTTTGTTTCTTTGTGTCGGCCGAGCAGAGGAAGGCTCCTAAGAATCCCTATCTTCTTCAGGCACTAGAGGACGCTGTTCTGCCGCATCGGGTATCTCTGGAAGTGACATCACTTCGGCCATCTGGTCTTCCGTAAGGAACGGGGAGTTGGTGACGGCGGAATCCAAAGTGGCTTTGAGAATCTGGCCTTGTGCAGAAACAAGTATTCCAAGGACGTAAAGTGGTACACCGACTATGACAGCCCAAAGGAGTGCGAGTAGTCCAAATTGTGACTGGTCCAATCGATTTGCTACAATAAATCCGATAACCAGGGTGAGGACCGCCAGAACAATACCTACTATCTTAACTGCACTGCCAATAGTTGTTGTTGTCCTCGCAACAAGATAGGCGTCTGTATACCGGCTCATCACAGGCTGAAGAGTGTAAGTCGAAGCCGCATTCTGCCCCACGTCAGCTGAAAGTTCATCTTCAACAGGAATACCATCTATTTTATTGCCAGAACTACATTTCCAGCAGATTTCGTACGAATCTGCGACAGTCTGACCGCAGTGGTTACATTTCCACATAACGCTCTCTTTCATACACGCTGTGTCGCGAGATAGCTCCTTGAGGACCAAGGGTTTTTCTTTCCAGCAAGTTGAAACCTCAGCCTCGCCAAGGCATATCCACCTGCTTTTGAATCTTGAAACTCTATTTGGTGCTCTGCTGCAGAACGTCAGCGAAAATGGGGGACTTATGGTCCCCGGAACTTGTGGACACATAACGTGGGTAGAGGGGGCCCTGAGGGAAAGATAACCTACTCCCCGGAGAGGGGCAACAGTGTCACGCCAAACACGGGATAAGAACCAGGCAGCAGAGAAGCGGATCGATCCCGCCAGCGTCTTCGCCAAGCCGGTAGGCACAGAAACGCGGACGTGGCCGCCCCTGAGCCCGTCGATGATGTACCTGGATTTCGCTCCAGGTCCCACGGATTGCGGGTGACGCCAAAAGCGGACGTTATGGGATCGCCCAGGGCGAACTCCGTCAGGTTCGTCTTGCCCAGGACTATCGCGCCCGCTTTCTTGAGATTTGCGACCACGGTGGCATCTTCTTCCGGCACGAAGTTCTCGCGCAGCTTGGAGGCGTCTGACGTTCGAATGCCTTTGGTATGGATCTGGTCTTTGACGCCGACCGGCACGCCGTGCAACACGCCCCTGTAGCTGCCGCCTGCGATCTCCGATTCCGTCTCACGCGCAGCTTCCAGCGCTTCGTCCGCAAGCACGGTTATGTACGAGTTTAGCTTTGGCTCGACCTCCTCGATGCGCTCGAGATAGGCCTCCACGGCTTCAACGGGAGAGATCTCCCTGCTCTGAATTCGACCGCCCAGCTCCGTCGCCGAAAGGAAGGGAATGTCTGTCTTGTTCACTCTAGGCCTCCTTCGGCGGGAGAATAATCGGGAGCGGCTCGACATCATTCATGCCGGGCACGT
>JADFKI010000313.1 GCA_022565015.1 Chloroflexota bacterium | reverse complement strand
TCTTCCGTTCGTCCTGTGCACTGTCGAAGGACCGTAAAACGTCAAATTAAGGTTTTCGGAAAGGCTCTTAGTGCCGTCTGTCACGCCTGCAAACAAGCACCGCCTTGACTGGTCTTGCCAACGAACCTAGACTGGCCCCAGGTCCCTGGTTCCGGAACACACGGAGCTTTCAAGAAGTCATCTCCTATCGGCGGAATTTCTCACTTGAACATTCGAATGTCAAACAACGAGCCAGCCAACAGCTACGACCTGATCCCCTACCCCAGCTACGCCTACTCCCAGACTCACCCGGACCATCTGGCGACGTTGGCCATTCTGTCGGGGATGAGTCCGCCGCCCGTGGACCGATGTCGCGTGCTGGAGCTCGGCTGCGGCAAGGGCGGCAACATCATCCCCATCGCGTACGGCCTGCCTGGGAGCGAGTTTGTCGGCGTCGATCTCTCCGGCGACTCGATTGCGGAAGGCGAGGGCGCTATACGGGAGCTTGGCCTGGCCAACGTCGCTCTTCACCACATGGATATCATGGACGTGGGCGAAGACCTGGGGCGCTTCGACTACATCATCGTCCACGGCATCTACTCCTGGGTGCCCGGCGAGGTCCAGCGCAAGATTCTGGACATTTGCAAGCAACACCTGTCGCCCAACGGCGTGGCGTTCGTCAGCTACAACGCATACCCCGGATGGCACATGTATAACATAGTCCGCGACGTCATGATCTATCACAGCCGCCACTCGACCGACCCCGAGGCGCGTATCAGGCGGGCCAGGGAGTTTCTGGAGTTCCTGAGCGAGGCCAATCCCGCCGAGGACACTCCTTACGGGTTCCTTCTGAACATCCTCCACGACCTGCTTGGCCGGATGGACGACGGCTACGTGCAGCACGATTTCATGGAGGACCTCAACCAGCCTCAATACTTCTACCAGTTCGTCGAGCAGGCGCGAGCCCACGGCCTCCAGTATCTTGCCAACGCCGAGTTCAACAGCCCCCTGGACCTGCCCGACGGCATCCTCGAGACGATCGATTCCCTCGCGGAAGACCCGGTGGAGCTGGAGCAGTACATGGACTTCATGACGAACCGGACGTTTCGGCAGACGCTGCTCTGCCACGAAGGCGTTGAGGTCAGGCGAGACCTCGAGCCGGAGTCGGTCTCCAGGCTTCTCATCGCCTCCAACGTACAGCCGGTCAACCAGCGGCTCGACGTCCTCTCTTCGGAAGAGGACGAGTTTATCGACGCAGCCGGCACGCGACTGGCCACGGCCCATCCCCTAACGAAGGCCGCGCTGGTGCACCTGTCCAACGCCTGGCCGAAGCCCGTTGCCTTCGAGGCGATGACGGCTGAGGCTCGCCGCACGCTGGAAGAGGCGTCTTCCGAGCCCATGAGTGAGGCGGACTGGGACAGAGAAAAGAAGGTGTTGGCGCACAATATGCTCATCGCCAACAGCCAGAGCTCCGACCTCATAGCGCTCCACACCCACGCTCCAGACCTCGTCGCGGAGGTAAGCGACAGGCCCAGGGCGAGCCTGACGGCGCGTTACCAGGCCAGGGCCGACCTTCCCATAACGAACCTGTTCCACTTCGCGATCAAGATGAACGAGGCGCCCCGTCATCTCATGGCCTTCCTCGACGGCGCCCACGACAGGTCCGCGCTCATGAATGTCATGGAGGACTTTCTGGCCAGGGGCCTGATAGAGGTCACCCTGGACGACGCGCCGGTCGCGGACGTGGAGGTCGCTCGTCCGTACCTGGAGCAGGCGTTGGACTACCAGCTCGCCCAGATGGCCTCCGCTGCCCTGCTGGTGGGGTAGCCAATCCTGCGATAGGCGATTGGGGCCGCCCTACCAGCGAGATGCTCGAATTCGATGGGCCCCTCTTCGACCTGTCCATCAAATGAGATAACCATTCGCATAGGCAGTCCATTGATAGGAACTGGTTTAGGCCCGACAGGACTGTTCTAATAACTGCCAATGGACATAAGTTATTCGCGTGCGACCTTCCAACTACCCGTCTCTCCTGATGGTGTGATTTCGAAGGTCCCATCTACATTAGTAGTTGATCGAGAAGTCCCATCAAATGTAATTATACGAGGCAGTCCTATCACCGAGTAATACGTTTTGAACAATACTCGCCTTTCGTCTACTGTACCGTCAATCGGTTCATCCAAATTGAAAGGCTCACCTATGCGGATGCGACCAGACAATTTGCTTCCTCGCACAACTAGTTCTAGGGATACATCCGCGTCCGTGGCGTTCTTAGAACTGTGTAATGTTCCAGAGTATCTTCCAGCCACGCCTCCACCAGCCAACATCGCCGGTATCATCCCTCTGATCTCATAGACATTAATGGCCAAGCCTATACCCTCTACTAGAATCCCAATTTCGCTAAGGTCAACCTTGGCCGTTGTAATCCCCAGAACATTGCCCTTGGCATCGATCAGTGGCCCGCCACTGTTTCCCGGGTTGATGCTTTCGTCAGTCTGAATATATTGAATTCCTTCAATAAGCCTGCTCGACGATACCACCCCTCTGGATATCGTCACTTCGTCACCGAGGAGCGCCGCGAGAGGATAACCAATGGCGACGACCTCTTGGCCGAGTAACACCTCGCCCGAGTATTCAAGATCCAGTTGACGGTAATCGCCTCCTCCTACCAGTCTTAAGATAGCAAGATCGGCTTCCGCGCTTATTCCAACTACATCGGCTGACATTCCCAGCCTGTCCAAGACGCCAATATTTTGCACGTAGACCGTAACGCTGTGGAACTCTTCAACTACATGCGCATTGGTAAGTACTAATCCATTTTCTCCATCAAATATAAATCCTGAGCCGCTGCCAAAAGGAGTCTTTATCTGCACGACGGCATCGGTAATATTGGCTAGCACTTCGACTAGCGTGGGAGTAGCACCTATTTGAGGAGAAATAATGGGAGACTGTTGAGCCCGCGCGCTTCGCGGCTCGGATGTTGCAGAGGGTTCACGAGCGTTTCCACTACATGCTCCCCATAATAACAACGCCGCAATATTAAAAAAGACGATTGTCGGTACCGCCCAACGTATCCACATAATAACCCTGAATCCGCTTACAATCTTCTGAATGCCATGCTAAATCGTGGGTGGGCATTATAACCTGAATATTCAATGGTGGGGAAGGGGGGACAATAGGTAGAACTTTTGAAATCGCGTTTTCAATACCGTAGATAGGTTGTGTCGGAAAGTCCAAAGGCCGGAACAATGATTGGCCAAGGGTTTCCACCGTAAGGGCGTGTCAAGGTAGAGATCGCCGGTTCGACTCCGGTCGGGGTCGCCAGTTCAATATTTTTCTAGTCACTTTCATCCCCTGCGCCCGGCTGACAGTCACGACCTCGTCTTTGATGGGCTGGCGCAGCACCTCGAGGACGGTATGTCCACATTCGGGCAATTCGTCCAGGAAAAGGACGCCTCTGTGGCTCAGGGTTACCTCTCCCGGCCTGGGCAGCCGACCTCCGCCGACCAGGCCAGTGTTAGATTCAATGTGTAAACTGCTCACAAGGCCGGATTAAGTAACTAAGCGCAGTTTGGATGCGCACCTGCATGGGGTGCAGGGGGTCGCAGGTTCAATTCCTGTCTCCCCGACGCCGGACACCCCCCGTTCGCCAGGGCCATGTAGGCGAAATGGGGTTCATATTGGGCCTTAGGGCTTATGGCCACGATCTCCTTTCCTCTGATTCTCACCTGGTCGAATACCTCCAAAACGAGCCTCTGTCTCTGAGCGTCCGAAACACCAGGGTGTCTCCAGAGGCAACGAAGATTATCTAGAAGCTTCTTAGCCCTTTGGATGTTCGGAA
>JADFKI010000312.1 GCA_022565015.1 Chloroflexota bacterium | reverse complement strand
CAGCGACAGGTCGGTGTTGTAGATGGCGCCCGTCTCCTCGCCCAGCCAGAGCGCGAGGGCGTTCGGGTAGTATTTCGACTCCCTCGAGCCCAGGCCGTATCCGACCTTCTCGATGTTCAGGCTCGGCTGATTGAAGGTGGCCAGGGTCGTCAGGATAGCTGCCCCGGTGGGCGTCACCATCTCACCCGTGTCCTGAGCGTTGCCCGGCGGAGGCACGACGGGCACCCTGGCCATAGCAAAGAGGGCGGCCGTGGCCGGAGACGGCACGGGCAAAAGTCCGTGGTCGGTCTTGATCACGCCGGAGCCCGAAGGAAAAGGCGACGCGTACAGCCTTTCGATGCCAAGCATGTCCAGACCGACGATTCCACCGACCACGTCAACCAGCGTGTCGATCTCTCCGAGCTCATGCAGGTGCGTCTGGTCCGGCGTTGTGTTGTGCACCATCGCCTCGGCTTCCGCAAGCCTGCGAAATACCGCACATGACCTCTGTATTACCGTTTCCGAAAGGCTGGATTCCTCGACGATTTTGACGAAGTCCTGCCAGCGTCTCCTCTTACGTCCGCCGTCGTCCATCTCGACGTTGACCTGAGTTCCGGGCAGTCCGCCGCGCTGGGCCTTGCGCTCCGTTAGCTCGTAGCCGTCGGCGTCCATTTTGGCGAGGGATTCCTTAAGGTCGTCCAGCGGGACGCCTGCGTCGACGACCGCGCCCAGGATCATGTCGCCACTGGCTCCACCGATGCACTGAATGTATGCGCTTTTCAAGACACTGACCTCCTTCGCGCCGGTATCGCGCCAAAATAGGGGCTCATTTATTCATCTCGGTCAGGTTGGCCGGACCGGCTGAATGCCGGAGCCGGCTTTCCTTGAGTCGGCAGGCACAGGCTAAGGGCCTCGCCGATTGTCTTGACCAACACCGCCTCCACGGGACTCTTGATGTCATTGGTCTCAATTTCCGAGGGAGAGATGAACCGCTCCAGGCCCAGACGCGTCACCTCGCTGATCCTTCTTTCCAGGTGAGGCACTCTACGGACCTCTCCACTCAGCCCGATCTCCCCCGCGACGGCGATATCCTCCGCCACGGGCGTGTTGGATATGCTGGAGGCGATGGCGACGGCCACCCCGAGGTCGCCCGCGGGCTCCGCGATCCGCATTCCTCCCGCAACATTGACGATCACGTCCTGATTGGACAGCGGAAGGCCGACCCGGCGACTCAGCACCGCACATATCATGAGCATTCTGCTGTTGTCGATGCCGGTCGAGACCCGCCTGGGCGCGGGAAGGGACGTCGGATTTGTCAGCGCCTGTACTTCGACCAGCATTGGGCGCGTACCTTCCATTATAGGCACCACGACGGAGCCGACGGCGCTTCTTCCTCGTTGGGACAACAGGGCGCTGGAAGGGTCGCTAACCTCAATGAGTCCCCGGGCGGTCATCTCAAAGACGCCGACCTCGTTAGTGGGTCCGAACCTGTTCTTTACCGAACGCAGCAGTCTCCAGGAGCTCACGGGATCGCCCTCCATATAGAGGACGACGTCCACCATGTGCTCCATTACCCTCGGTCCCGCGATGTCGCCTCCCTTGGTCACGTGGCCGGCGAGTATGACCGGGACGTCGGTGATCTTGGACCATTCCAACATTCTTCGCGTGCACTCGCGAATCTGCGCCACGCTGCCGGGTTCTGATAAGACTGATGTGTCATGAAGGGTCTGAATGGAATCCACGACTACCAGCCCCGGCGAGAGGCTTTCCATCTGGCCCAAGACAGCGGCGGTCTCAGTTGCCTGCAAAATATAGAGGTCCTCGCCCGATAGCCCCAGTCGGTCAGCCCGGATCTTGACCTGCGCCGGCGATTCTTCTCCCGTAACGTAAACGACTGGCCTGGTGGGACTGGAGACGTCCGAGGCTATCTTGAGCAGAAGGGTTGATTTGCCTATGCCCGGGTCCCCCGCGATTAGTGTAAGCGAGCCCGGCACGATTCCACCGCCGAGCACGCGGTCAAACTCGTCCGACCGCGTGATCAGCCGGGGGGTCTCATTTATCGAAACCTCGGATAGCCGGACGGGCGCGGCCGACGCATCGCCTATCCAAGGGCCGCTCTGTTGATCTTGAGGAGGTTGGCGAAGCTGCGCCATGGAATTCCATTCGCCACAGGAGGAGCACCTGCCCTCCCACTTGGGACTGTCGTTTCCGCACGCGTCGCAGACGAATACCGTTCGGCTCTTTGCCTTGGCCATTTCGTAACTCTCTTGCGACAGCAGATGTGTCGCGAGGTCGTATGGAACTGTCGCTGGCATCTTAGCAGAACATCCCGTTAGAACAAAAGTACCAAACGTATCGATTTGAACGGGTCTTGCCACGTAGCGTCGCGCCCAAAAGCCCCGGTTTCAGAGGCAAACCTCGCCGAAGGTCGTCCGCCGTAGGACGACGGGGCCCACACTTTCATAGCATAAACAAGGGCCTGGACGCATCAAACGCATCCAGGCCCCCATACTCATATATGGACCGGCGTTGTCCGTCGCTTCCGCTACGCGACGGCCACCGGCTTCTTGGACGTCACGACGATTTCGTCGTCCTCGATATCCACCAGGGCGGTGTCGCCCGGGTTGAGGTCGCCGCCAAGGATCGCGTCAGACAGCTTGTCCTCGACGTTGTCTTGAATCGTCCTTCGCAGCGGCCTGGCGCCGAAGGTGGGATCGTAGCCCTTCTCCGCGAGCCAACTCTTCGCGGCGTCGGTAACTTCGAGGTCTATGCCCTTTTCGATGAGGCTGCTGGAGACTTCAGCCAGCATCAGCTGCACGATCTCCATCATGTGATCGCGAGTCAGGGCATGGAAGACAATGGTGTTGTCTATCCTGTTGAGGAACTCGGGCCGGAAGAAGCGTTTCACCTCATCCAGCACGTTGTTCTTCATGCGCTCGTAGGCCTTCTCGTCGGTCTGAGCGCTTTCGCCGCGAGCGGCGAATCCTATGGACCTGTCCTGGCGAATCAGGTCGGAGCCGATGTTGCTCGTCATGACGACTATGGTGTTCCTGAAGTCGACCTTTCGGCCCTTCGCGTCGGTCAGATGACCGTCGTCGAAGATCTGCAAAAGGATATTGAAGACCTCGGGATGTGCCTTTTCGATCTCGTCCAGGAGAATCACCGCGTATGACTTGCGGCGCACGGCCTCGGTCAGCTGGCCGCCGTCGTCGTAGCCGATGTAACCCGGAGGCGCGCCCACGAGCCTCGCCACGGAGTGGCGCTCCATGAACTCGGACATGTCGACACGGATGACGGCCTCCTCGCTCCCGAAGAGGAACTCAGCCAGCTTCTGCACGAGGTAGGTCTTGCCCACGCCGGTGGGCCCGAGGAATATGAAGATGCCCACGGGCCGTTTCGGATCCTTGAGGCCCGATCTTGCCCGCCTGACCGCCTTGGACACCATGGTGATGGCCACGTCCTGACCGATGACGGTTTCGTGGAGCACGCCCTCCATGTTGATGAGCCGCTCGGTCTCGCCCTCGGACAGCCTGGTCACCGGGATTCCCGTCCACATGCTGACGACCATGGCGATGTCCTCTTCTCGGACGGCCGGCTTGTCGACCTCCATCTGGTCGTGCCAGTCCTTTTCGAGCGAGTCCACCCTTTCGGAGAGCTTCGACTCGCGGTCGCGGAGCTCGGCTGCGTACTCGTACTGCCTGTCGCCGATGGCCTCGTCCTTCTCTTTTCGGACGTTGTCCAGCATCTTCACCGCCTCGCTCACGGGGAGCGGAGCGGTGCTGAAGCCGATGCGGACCTTGGACGCGGCTTCATCGATCAGGTCGATGGCCTTGTCGGGCATGAA
>JADFKI010000311.1 GCA_022565015.1 Chloroflexota bacterium | reverse complement strand
AACAGGGCTTCCAATCGGATAGCCCACGCGGTCTTGGAGCAGCTCGGCGAGGGTTCGGAGCCGATAGCACTCCTGTTCGAGCGCGGCGTACAGGCGATAGCCGCCATCATGGGCGTGCTAAAGGCAGGCAAGTGTTACGTGTCCCTGGACCCCAATTACCCGAGCGAACGTCTAGGCTTCATGTTGGACGATTCGCAGTCGGCGCTGACGGTCACCAACGGCGGGAATCTTGCATTGGCCAACAGGCTGGTCCGGGGCGAGGGCGGCGTGCTGAACGTCGATGCGTTGGATACTTCGCTTCGAAGCGACAACCCCAGCGCCGAAAAAGGCCCAGATAGCCTTGCCTACATAATCTACACCTCCGGGTCGACTGGGCAGCCGAAGGGCGTATTCGACAACCACCGAAACCTGCTTCATCACATCATGAGCGTCACCAATGAGTTCCACCTGGGCATGGAGGACAGGCAGACGCTTCTTCGGTCACATGGCTTCAACGGAGCGGTCAGGGATATTTTTGGCTCTCTGCTTAATGGCGCCAGCGTCCACTCTTTCATCGTCGAGGATGAGGGGTTGGATAAGCTGGCGGACTTTCTGGTTCGAGAGCGGATTACGGTCTATCGCTCCGTTGTCTCACTGTTCCGGCAGTTTGCAAACACCCTGACTGAAGCCGATATGTTCCCAGACCTCCGCTTGATTCACGTTGGAGGTGAGCGGGTCTACAGGGCGGATATCGATCTGTTCAAAGCGCATTTCTCATCTGAGAGCATCTTTCTCAATGGCCTGGGAATTACGGAGACGTGTTCGGCGCGGCATTACTACGTCGACCAGGAAACTCAGATCACGGATGACGTCGTGCCGGTTGGCTACCCCGTTGAAGACAAGCAGGCGCTATTGCTTGGCGACGCCGGCGAGGACGTGGGTGTGGGCCGCGTGGGCGAGATCGCCATCAAGAGTCGCTACCTCTCTCTTGGTTATTGGAATAGGCCAGAACTTACTCTGGCGAAATTCTTGTCGGTCCCAGAAAGCGGAGAGCGTATTTACCTCACCGGAGACCTGGGCCGCAAACTGCCGGACGGCTGTCTGATACACCTCGGGCGGAAGGACTTTCAGGTGAAGACCAGAGGCCACAGGGTCGAGCTCGTGGAAATCGAGAAGGCGCTGATTGGCGAGGCGGGCATGAGGGAGGCCGTTGTGGTAGCAACGCAGCGGGACTCCGTTGATACACGTCTATTGGCCTACGTCGTCCCACACGGGGACGACGTGCCCAGCGTCGAGGCCATACGACGCGCGCTGTCCGATAGCCTGCCGGAATACATGGTCCCCTCGACCTTCGTGGTCCTGCAATCCATTCCCCTCGACGCCAACGGGAAGGTGGACAGGCGGGCGTTGCCTGAGCCCGAGAAGGGGCGCCCCAACCTCGAAATCGAATATGTCGGGCCTCGTACGCCTGTGGAAGTGATGCTGACAGAGATATGGGCGGAGGCGTTGGACATTGATGAGGTGGGCGTTAACGACAGCTTCTTCGACCTGGGCGGGCACTCGCTGATGGCTTCGCATATCCTTTCGCGGGCAATCAAGACCTTCAGAGTGGAGCTGCCCTTGAAGGCGCTGTTCGAGTCTCCAACCGTGGCCGAGATGGCGATGGTAATTACGGAGCATCAGGCCAATAAGGTGGGTCGGGTTGAAATTGACCAGATGTTGTCGGAGTTGGACGCGCTTACGGACAGGCAAGCCAGAGAGCTTTTGTCTGAATAGGCCGACTGAGAGCCTATCCGAAAACTGCCACGAATGGTTCGACAAGCTCAACACGAGCGGGCAATCTTCCGTTCGTCCTGTCCAACTCTTCAAACAGAATATCTTCGGACTCCGCTTCTGCGGAGAGCTCCGTCGAAGGATGGTAAAACGTCCAGATGAGGTTTTCGGATAGGCATTAAGTTAGAACGACGGAAGAAGGAAATGGCGGCGAAAACAGTAGGGACCGTTAATATGCCTCAGTGGCAGCAGGCGATTCGCGACCGATGTAGACATCCCAGCGGGAACTTCGTCGGGTTCGACAGGGACGCACTGAATCGCTCCATACCCGACAGGTTCGAGAAGATGGTACGCATGTATCCGGACCGTGTCGCGGTCAAGACGGACTCCCACGAGTTCACGTACGATAGTCTCAACGGGCTCGCCAACCGCATAGCCCACGCCGTAATGGAGAAGCGAGGCGAAGGGGCGGAGCCCGTGGCCCTGATGCTCGATCATGACGCGCCCGTAATCGGGGCTATCATGGGGCTGTTGAAGACGGGCAAGTTCTTCGTGCCCATGAACCCCTCGCTTCCTCGTAGGCGGCTGGAGTACATGCTGGAGGACTCCCAGGCGGTCCTTATGTTGACGGACGCAAAGAATCTGCCGCTGGCCAGGGAGCTCGTTCAGGAAGGGTTCGAGCTGATCAACGTTGATGAATTGGATGAAAGCCTGTCACCCGACAACGTCGGCCTGCCCATACCCCCGGACGCATATGCCTACCTCCTGTACACGTCGGGCACTACGGGGGAACCCAAGGCAGTCGTTCAAGATCACGTCAATGCCATACATGACATTATTGTGCGGACTAGCCCTTTCCACATCTGCTCCGAGGACCGGCTGACCCTTCTCACATTTGGGACGGGAAGCGCGATGAAGAACATATTCACCTCCCTGCTTAACGGCGCGGCCCTCTATCCTATGAACGTTGCAGAGAAGGGCCTGGCGCACTTCGCGGACTGGCTGATCAAGGAACGGGTCACCATCTATATCTCGGGCTCGCCGCTCTTTCGCCACTTCGTAGATACGCTAACGGGAGAGGAGGGGTTTCCCGATATTCGCCTCATCAGATTAGGTAGCGATACGCTGACAAAAAGGGACGTGGAGTTATATAGGAAACACTTCGCATCGGATTGCGTCCTCGTAAACGGTCTGGCCTCCACCGAGGCAGGTACGCAGGGACTGTACTTCATGGACAAAGAGACAGAGATTCACGGTAATACGGTGCCCGTAGGCTATGCAGTAGAGGGCAAGGAGATCCTCCTGCTTGACGATGAGGGCAACGAGGTCGGTTCCGGACAGATGGGCGAAATCACCGTCAGAAGTCGGTACCTCTCGCCGGGCTACTGGCGGAGGCCGGACCTGACGCAAGCAGCGTTTACAGAAGACCCTGATGCCGCTGGAGAGCGGACGTACCGGACCGGCGACATGGGCACCAAGCTCCCGGACGGCTGCCTCCTGCACCAGGGCCGAAAGGACTTTCAGGTGAAAATCAGGGGGTACACCGTCGCATTGTCAGAGGTCGAAAAAGCGCTTCTGGACCTGGAATATGTAAAGCGGTGTGTGGTCACGACACGCGAAGACGGACCTAATGACAAACGCCTCGTGGCATATATCGTACCCGATGGAGAGAGCCCACCCAGAGTCAGCGCGATACGTCGTGCGCTCGGGGACAGGCTGCCGGGATACATGGTGCCCTCGTCCTTTGTCGTGCTGGACGCGCTGCCGTTGGCGCTCAACGGCAAGGTGGACAGGAATGCGCTTCCCAACCCCGGCAATGGACGTCCTGAGATAGATACGCCGTTCGTCCAGCCCCGCACGCCCGTTGAGGTGGAGCTGGCGAATATATGGGCCGACGTGCTTCGCCTGGACCGCGTGGGCATTCGCGACGGCTTCTTCGACCTGGGTGGTCACTCGCTGATGGCTTCGCAGGTCGTATCCAGGGCCATAACCGCCTTCCGAGTTGAGTTGCCGCTAAAGTCGCTTTTTGAATCGCCCACGGTGGAGCAGATGGCCCTGGTGATAACGGGGAATC
>JADFKI010000310.1 GCA_022565015.1 Chloroflexota bacterium | reverse complement strand
AATTGGGGTTGGCGGGACCCGTATGAAGGGATAGTCTAGCTGGATTCCGGCTTTCGCCGGAATGACGGGCCCCTCTTAGCTCGACTTTGTACATTCCGATTGAGCCTCAAAACGAAGGCGTATAGCTGATGGTCAGTAATCGGCAGACTTTTTACATGTCGAGTTTGCGGGGCGAGTGCTGAAAGTCCTTGAACGATGAGATAGGTGTTTATGCGGCAGAGCGAAGGCATCATAATAAACCCGTTCGAATGCCCTCAAATTTAGGAAACTTCTTTGTACATAGTCCAGCTGAGCTACGCCCTTCCGGCTATCGCACGACCACTTTGGCGGGCGCGATACCCCGCAAGAACGAGTCCAGGTCCTCCGGCAGCTCCGAGCTAAACTCGACCCAGCTATCGTCCGACGGCAGCCGGAATCCCAACATCGAGGCGTGCAGGAACTGACGCGGCAGTCCCTGGGTCTTCACGCCATAGGTCTCGTCCCCGGCGACGGGATGCCCGATCGCTGTAAAGTGCACGCGTATCTGGTGCGTTCTTCCCGTCTCCAGCCTCACCTCGACGAGCGTGTAGGCCTCGTAGTACCCGATCACCTCGTAGTGGGTGGTAGCGGCCTTGCCACTGTCGACGACGGCCATGCGTTTGCGATTGCCGGGGTCGCGTCCGATATCCGCTTCGATGGCGGCCCGCCCGGAAGCGAGGTGGCCGCATACCAGCGCCGTATACAGCTTCTTGAATTTCCTCGCCTTCAGCTGCGCAGAAAGATGCTTGTGCGCCCGTTCGTTCTTGGCCACGACCATCAACCCGGACGTATCCTTGTCCAGCCTGTGCACTATGCCGGGGCGCACCGTGCCCCCTATCCCCTGAAGGTCGGGGCACATCGCAAGCAAGGCGTTCACCAGCGTCCCATCCGGGTGACCGGGGGCCGGATGCACGACGAGGCCCGCAGGCTTGTCCACGACCGCGAGGTCGTCGTCCTGGTAGACGACGCTCACGGGGATGTCTTGAGGCTCGAGCCGCGATTCAACCGGCTCCGGGACCGTCACTTCAACGGACTGGCCCTTTCGCAGTCTCACTCCCGCCTTGGTCGGCCGACCCTCCAGGGTGACCATGCCCTCCGAGATCAGGCGCTGAAGCCTCGAGCGGGACAGGTCCTCACAGCGTTCGTCGAGGAACCTGTCCAGGCGGTCGCCGTCCCGCTCTGCCACGAAAGACCGGGTGCGGCTCATCCCTCACCTTCGTTGCCACGCGGCGAGGGAGCGCCCTCAATTGGCTTCTCCTGGTCTGAGCCCTTCTCGAAGAACACCAGGATTCCAACGAGAATAGCCATGCCTACGACGATGGATGAGTCGGCGAGGTTGAATATCGGCCACCAACCCACGTCTATGAAGTCCACGACGGACCCATAAAAGATTCGGTCCAGCAGATTGCCGAGCGCTCCGCCAAGCTGAAGGCCGATGGCAAACCGCAGCATTGGTCTTGGCAGTGCGTGAGCCCTGTAGAAATACACGAGAAAGCCGATGGCGATAAAGGACGCGATTATCAGAAAGACCGTCTGGTTGGGAAAGAGGCCGAATGCGGTTCCGGTATTGGTCCCGTACGTTATCCTGAAGAGTCCTTCCGCCGGCCAAGACTCGCCCAAAACGAGGGTGTTTTTTATTATCAGCTTGGAAATCTGGTCGAGAAACAGGACGGTTGGAACAGTGGACAAAAGCAGCCAGTCTTTATACCAGCTCCGGCCTATTTCAGGGGCACGAGGTGCGGTGTTCTCCGCCATAATCTCCGACATCCGGTGCGGCTATTCCAGGGAAGTCCTGAAAATAGCATAACATAGGGCCGGCGGCTACATCATTCCGGTGCGCAGCCACTTACCCCTCTGGTAATACCAGGTGAACACGAAGAACCTGAGGACCATGCCGATCACGATTGCCCAGGCCACGCCGAACTCGCCCAGCGGCGTGAAGAAGGACAAGGCATAGCACAGCGGCAACTCCACGGCCCACATCGTCAGGACGGTGACCATCATGGGAGCAAACGTCGAGCCCGACGTATTGAACGCCTGCGTATAGACCTGCACGGCGCTCATGGCAAGGTAGCCAAGAGCGGCGATGCTTATCCACACCGTGGCAAGGGACACGAATTTGCTGTCGGAATTGAAGAATGAGGCCACCACTTCGGGAAAGGCCAGAAAAACGATCACAATTGGAAGCGAGATTCCGGTGATGTAGATGATGGCCCACAGCACGGAGGCCTTCGCCCGGTCCGTGTAACCCGCGCCGAGGTTCTGCCCGGCGAGCGCGCCGGCGGCCCTGCCCATGCCTCTGCTGCTCTGGTTTATAAGGTTCTCGGACCTCCTGGTCAATGCGAACGCTGCCACGGCGGCGTCGCCGAACTGCGCGACTATCCCCACGACTATCAGCTGCGACACCGAGCGCTGCATCCCCGTCACGGAGGCGGGTGCGCCGATCCTCATGATTTTGCCCAGGAGAGGCCAGTCAATGTAATAGCCCTCGAACGACAGATGCAGGCGTGACGTCCCTCGGAACAGGGCGTGCATGTTCATGGCCACACCGACGCCCTGCGCAAGCAGGTTCGCCATCGCCGCGCCCGCCAGGCCCATAGGCGGCATGCCGAGCCAGCCGAAGATAAGAAATGGGCTGAGCACCAGGTGGAGGACACGGGTCACCGCCGCGGCCCTGAGAGGGGTAATGCTGTCTCCCGCCGCCTGCAGAGCTCCACCCGCGAGCCGCTGGTACGACATGACCGACATCGCAAGGAACTGCACCCTCATGTATGGAGCCGCCTGAGAGACCACGGCCTCGCTTAGGCCAACGATCCTGAGCATGGGCTCGGTGAGCAACATGCCGACCAGAATCACGAAAATCGCGATAAAGGACGTGAGGGTAAGGGACTGAAGCAGAACATGATTCGCATATGCGGTCTGGCCGGCGCCGACGGCCCGCGAGATCATGGACCGCATGCCTGCGTCCAGCCCCATGCGCGCCGTTATGACCATCATCAGGTAGCTCTGCGCAACGCCCAGGCCCGCGATCGCCTGGAATCCAATGCGGCCGGCCCAGATAAGGTCCGCGATCTGATCGACAACGCCGAGAAAGCCCTCGGCTATCTGAGGCCATCCCAGAAACCAGAGGTTCTTGCGGATGCTGCCCTTGGTCAGGTCCCGAGTGGCATAATCCGAACGCCCGCGGCCTCGGGCCCTCGGGGGTTCGGCAGCGGTCGCACCAGATGCGTCATGGGCACGTCCAACGCCTCCGGACGGCGCATTTGGTTGAACTTCCGATGTGTCATCTACCATACAGACCGATTCCCGACCCCTACACGGCGTCGTAGGCCATCCGATGCTATCCGCCAGACCATATCCCATAGGTCCGGATGCGTCAAACGGACGGCGCTACATCTTGATCCCACCATTCGGGTGTCGCCGAATTGGCTAAGCTGGACTTTGTACATTCCGATTGCGCCTCAACACGAAGGCGTATAGCTAATGGTCAGTAATCGGCAGACTTTTTACATGTCGAGTTTGCAGGGTGATGTGCAGAAAGTCCTTGAACGATGAGATAGGTGTTTATGCGGCAGAGCGAAGGCATCATAATAAACCCGTTCGAATTCCCTCAAATTTAGGAGACATCTTTAGTGCAAAGTCCAGCTTAGGACGTGCACGCCTTATCCCGAACTCAGGTTTCGAGGCATATCAATCGAACGCCGCTTGGCGAAACCAAGAATCCTGAGGGATCGTGAAGACACCCATTCAACGAACGTGCTCCCAAGCCCCCGTCATTCCGGCGAAAGCCGGAATCCAGAGGGTTGGTGAAGTCAGCCCTTCGCACGG
>JADFKI010000309.1 GCA_022565015.1 Chloroflexota bacterium | reverse complement strand
TCGTCGAGGAAATCCGATATCGCCCCAGAGACGTCGGTCATCAGCTTCGGATGGGTCGGCAGCTCATTGGCGTGGGTATCGTATCCACCGTGGCTGGTGTAGAAGATCCTCGTACCGAGGTCCGCAAAATGAATCCGTGCTACGTCCCTGAGGCTCTTCGCTATGGGATTGTCGGCGTATTCGACGGGAGACTCATATCTTTCGGCTACGTCCGCAAGCAGGTCGGCGCCCTTGAGCACGTCCAGGCCGGTCTGACCTATGTATTCCGAGACCGGTCCGGTCCCTATCGCCTGCCCGTATATGTCCTTAAAGGCTTGGATAGCCTTGTCTCTCAACCGCTCTCTATCGAGCCTGTTCATCACGCCGTAGCCCTCTAAATCGCCAACAGAGGTGACTGGAACCCCGGAAACCGCCATGGCCCTGGGCAGGCCCTGGCCGATGCTGACCCCCGTGAGTACGTTCTCGGCCTTGGGGTCCAACTCTCTTATCGCGAGTCCAAGCCAACCGTTCGTGCCGACCCTGTCCGGCTCGCACGTGTGCCAGATATCCATGCCTCTGAAGTGGGACCTGTTCGAGTCGGGGTATCCGATGCCCTGTATGATCGCTGCCTTCCCTTCATCGTAGAGGCGCTTGAACGGCGCTGCGTTGCCGTTAATGGCAAGCTCGTCGTTTATTGGCAAGACCTCGTCTTCGGCAAGGACCACCTTCTTCCTTGCATCGTAATAATGCCCGTTTGTGTACGGAACGATGGTGTTCATGAAATCGTTCCCGCCCGTCATCTGAACGACTACGAGAATGTTCTCCCCGTTTTTCGTGCTCATGCTTCGTCCCCTAGCTAGTGGTTCTTCGCTCGCGGGTGTCGTTACGCAAATTGAAAGTCGACGGTGGACGCGATCATCTGCAAGAGATTATGGACGCCTACTTTCTCTGCGTCATTTTCTTGCTCCGCGTCGCCTTCTTTTGTGATCTCGCTAAGCTGCTTCGTGTAGGTCACGAGGGAATCGTACGTGTCCTTGCCGACCCGTAATCCGCCCATGAGGTCCAGGCATCGGTCCACGATTTGAGTGGGCTCGTCATCCAGGCTACCCGCTCTAAGCAGAATCTCCTGGATGCCCGGCTTTGACGTATCCTCGAACTGCTTTTCAACGAAGCTGATCCTTTCGCTGAGGGTGCCGGAATCGATCCATTCATGTCCCGTGTGCCACCCTTCAACAGTAGGAGCATTCAGCAATCGCTGTCCCATTATCCCCATCGTGCCTTCGTATGGGGAGCCGGCACCCGTAGTTACCGCAAACTCGTGCATTCCGGGCTTGGGATATCTGTACTCCCCCGTCTGCTTGAGCACCCCTGCGACGAGCTCTGTAGGACTCTTGACCTTTTTAAGCTGCATTGACTCTTTGAAGAAATCTGAATTGAACAGCTCTTTTAATATCGCTGTCATATCACCGGCCGTTTCCGTGAAGACCTCCGAAAGCCGTTGAATTGCACTCTCGTTCTTAGGAGGTTCAATCGACCACGAGGGCACCTGCGCCTCGTCTTCCACGAAGAAATTATATAGGTGGCGTGAGACGAATCTGGCGGTCGCCGGCTGTTTGACGATGATGTCTATTATGTCCTCCCCGTTAAGGTTCCCGGTGTGTCCCAAGAAGGTCTTCTGACCGTCGTCGTGGTCTTCATCCACATACTCGAACGCGGCGGGATAGTGCCCCACCGGGTATAGAGACAGGGGCTGCCTGAAAGTCCATCCAGTGAAGGCCCGTGAAGCGCTCTTGATATCGTCTTCCGTGTAGTTCCCGACCCCCATCGAGAACAGCTCCAGCAGCTCCCTGCCGTAGTTTTCGTTTATCTCGCCCTTATGGTTCTCATTGTTGTCGAGCCAGTAAATCATGGCGGGGTCTCGTGAAAGCTCCAGAAGAATCGTCTTGAAGTCCGTGAGGCCAACTCTTCTGAACATGTCGATCTCAGTAGTGATAGAGGTCAGATGCTCGCTCTTTCCCCATGCAACAGGGAACAGATGATGAAGGAAGAGCGCCATTTTCTCTTCCAGGGGTCTCTCCGTGTTGACCATCCTATAGAGCCACTTGGCGACGTAAATAGCGACGGGCTCCCCGCCGTAGTACCTATCGAGGAATGACTGGTCAACCTCCGGAAAGCGCTCAGGGTTGACGAGGTCGTCCACGATTTCTTCATAGGTCTTCTCGCTGGTTAGCGCATCCAGCTCCGAAGGCGTCGCGCCGAAGCCTGCTCTCTTCATGAGGTGGGCAATCAATGGTCGATCACTAATGCTCATAGTCTTACTCCACTGCGGTGCCAGGGTAGTGCAAGCCACCTCATTGGCCCGCCGAACGCTAAATCAAGAAGTTGAGAGATGGTCCCGCGAATTCCATGATTCGTTGAACGCTCTTCCGGTCGATATTACCACGGTTCTCATCGGGGACGCTACTTTATCAACGCCTGGGCGGTCTGGACGAGTCCGTGGGAGACGGGGGCGTGCCGAAGAACGTCTGAGCACGCAACCCCGGGCCTCTCCTCCGGGGGGAATCGGTCTGCCACATCCATCCGTCATATTACCCCAACAACCAAGAAACAAGGGTGGAACGTTGCCTCCTCCCTTTAACTCCCTCCTCCGACTCCTATGAGGAATATCTTCGCCCGACTCTTATCAGGATTTATCTTCAGGCTCCGATCTTCTATCGGAGGAGTCCGATTCTTCGGACCGCGAGGGGAGGGAGGATATGCCCGAAACGCCTTCGCCCTTTTTATTTGCGGTGGTTCGACGGACTACCCGAATACGAGCAAAGGCGGAAGATATTCAGGTTCAGGAATCGCGCACCGCTAACATTAGGTCCGTTCGCAATGCGCGGCGAAAGGCGAGACCCGTAAGCCCATGTAAAACGGAAACGGGCGCGTTCGAGACATAGCGCACCCTCGTTTTTGGTCTGCGGTCACGCTATAATGGGGCCGTTGGCCTAGCTCAGCCTGGATTCTGCGCTCAGCCTGGCCAGACAGGATTTCATGATCGAGGTACCAAATGAGCGATCGACCATTCCTTGCCATCACAATGGGCGACGCCGCCGGCATCGGCGCCGAGGTGACGGCCAAGGCGCTGCAGGACAAGTGGGTGTACGAGAAGTGCAGACCCTTTGTCGTGGGCAGCGTGGCCGCGATGTCCGACGCCCTCAGGATTATCGGCGCCTCGACTTCGGCCAAGGTTGCGCACTCTCTCGACGACGTCCAGGGCGAGTACGGCGCCATCGACGTTCTCGATATGGAGAATCTCGACTTTGGCTCAATAGAATATGGAAAGCTCTCGGCAGCGTCGGGCAAGGCGTCGGCGGAGTGGATCCTGCGTGCCGGCGAGCTCGCCGCTTCGGGCCAAGTCCAGGCCATCGCTACGGCCCCCATCAACAAGGAGGCCTGCAATATGGCGGGCTACGAGCAGATCGGCCACATGGAGATCTTCCAGAAGCAGACGGGGGCCGACCAGGTGGCGACGATGCTCATGGCAAGACAGTTGAGGGTCGTTCACCTCACGACGCACCGCTCGGTACGCATCGCCTGCGATTACGTGACGAAAGACAACGTGCTCGCCAAGACCGTGTTGACGGACGAGCACTTCAAGAAGTGGGGATTCGAAAAACCCAGGATCGGCGTGGCGGCGCTAAACCCCCATGCCAGCGATGGCGGCCTGCTGGGCGACGAAGAGGCCACGCAGATAGCGCCGGCCGTGGAGGAGGCGAGGGCGATGGGGATCGATGCGACCGGCCCCGTTCCCGCCGACACGATTTTCCCTCAGGCGATCGACGGCAAGTACGACGTGGTCCTGTGTATGTACCACGACCAGGGACACATTCCCATAAAGGTGCACGACTGG
>JADFKI010000063.1 GCA_022565015.1 Chloroflexota bacterium | reverse complement strand
TTATACTGTCTCGAAAAACGTGATCGACCCAAAGGTGTCGGTAAATCGCTGGCAGCTAAAGGTGGAGGGACTGGTGGAGCGTCCCTATGAGCTTACCTATGATGAGCTTCGAGCGCTGCCCGCCTCAAGCCAGTTCACGACCCTCATCTGCATCAGCAACCCGGTGGGAGGTCCCCTCATAAGCAATGCCAAGTGGACCGGCGTGAGTCTAAGAGACCTGCTCGAACAGGGTGGCCTGAAACCCGACGTAAGAGACATTGCGCTCTTCGCCGCAGAGGGCTACTCGGACAGCATCACTATCGAAAAGGCCCTTGAGCCTACGACCCTGGTGGCGTACGCGATGAACGATGAGCTCCTGCCATCTTCTCACGGCGCTCCCGTCAGGCTGGTGGTCCCGGGTATCTACGGGATGAAAAACGTTAAGTGGCTAACGGAGATCGAGGCCGTGAACGAGGATTTCAAGGGTTTTTGGGAGCGTCGTGGCTGGAGCGACATAGCCGTCATAAAGACCATGTCGCGTATAGACGTGCCCAATTCCAAAATCATTGCCCCTGGAAGGAACGCGATTGGCGGCGTTGCCTACGCTGGAATCCGGGGCATCCCAAAGGTGGAATGGAGCGCGGATGGTGGAGATACGTGGAAGGAGGCTGTCGTGAGACCTCCCGTGGCGCCTTCCTCCTGGGTCCTTTGGGCCGACGAGTGGACCCCGAGGGAGTCCGGCCCTATACGCCTGAGAGTTCGGGCAACGGATGCCACGGGGGCAGTGCAGACCGCCAGGATAGCCGAGCCCTTTCCGAACGGGTCATCCGGGCACCACGAGGTCCTATCCCGTCTGCTGTAGCGAGGCTGAACCCTGGAGCCGAAGCGAACACGGGCGCCTGTAGCTAGGATAAGCGGTGAGGTTGCCTTTGGCGTCTTGTCCGAACTCGACGCGCTCTAATCCAGCGGGCAGCGTGCTAAAATACGCGTCGCAGACCATCGACACAAAAGGGGACACCCGCATGAGCAGCCACGCACTGGAGACCGCGTTCTCCATAGAGACCTCAGGCATCAAGTTCGGACCGGGGGTGACGCGAGAGGTCGGCTACGAGATGAAGCGCCTGGGCGCGCGCCGCGTGATGGTGGTCACCGACCCGCGCATGGCGCAGCACGACGCCGTCTCCATCACGATGTCGTCTCTGAAGGACGAGGGCATCGACGCCGTCCTATTCGACGGCGTGCATGTGGAGCCAACGGACGTGTCCTTCAAAAGCGCCATATCGTTCGCGTCTGAGGGCGGCTTCGACGGCTATGTGGCCGTCGGCGGCGGCTCCAGCATCGACACGGCCAAGGCCGCGAACCTGTACGCGACCTACCCCGCGGACCTCCTCACATACGTCAACGCGCCCATCGGCGAGGGGCGTCCCGTTCCCGGCCCGCTCAAGCCCCTGATCGCCATACCAACGACCTCCGGCACCGGCAGCGAAACGACGGGGGTGGCCATCTTCGACCTTCTGGAGATGAAGGCCAAGACCGGAATCTCGCACCGCGCGCTGAGGCCGGTCATGGGCCTCGTCGACCCCAACAACGCACGAACCCTTCCCAGGATGGTGGGTCGCGTGCAGCGGGTTCGACGTGCTCTGTCACGGCCTGGAGTCCTACACCGCCCTGCCCTTCAGCAAGCGCGACGCGCCGGAGCACCCCGGCCTCCGTCCCTCGTATCAGGGCTCCAACCCCATCAGCGACGTCTGGGCGACTCGCGCCATCGAGATGGTCTCCCACAACCTGGTCAGGGCGGCCAACGACCCCGACGATGAAGAGGCCCGAAGCCAGATGATGCTCGCGGCGACCTTCGCCGGTGTCGGCTTCGGCAACGCGGGCTGCCATCTGCCTCACGGCATGTCGTACCCCGTGTCGGGCAAAGTGCGGGACTACGTGCCGGAGGGCTACCCAGAGGGCGAGCCGCTAATACCCCACGGCATGTCCGTCATCTTGAACGCGCCCGCGGTGTTCAGATTCACCGCGCCCACAAACCCGGACCGCCACCTTTACGCGGCGAAACTCATGGGAGCGGACGTATCTCATGCGAGCCCGGAAGACGCCGGCGACCTCCTGGCCGACGCCATACTGGGCCTGCTAAAGCAGATCGACGTGCCGAATGGACTGAGCGCGGTGGGGTACGGCCCGGAGGATGTGGACGCCCTGGTGGAAGGGACGCTGCCGCAGCACCGCGTCGTAAAGCTATCGCCCAGGCCTGCGGGAGCGCCGGAGTTGAGACAGCTCTTCCTGGACTCCATGAGGCTCTGGTAGGTAGTCAGCCCGGGTCCCGCCTACTCTGCCAGCAGCCCCTGCAGGAAAATTCGAAGCACGCCTTCGTTCGCCACGCTGACGAGCCTGCGCTGTATCACGCCTTCCCTGTCGATAAAGAAGGTGGTCGGCATGGTCGTCGGTCTGTAAACTCTGGCGATCCGACCGGCGAAGTCGGCGCCGATGGGATACGTCACCCCGACCTCGTCCGCGAAGGCCTGGGCATTGGCGAGGTCGTCCGATATCGCCACGCCAACGAACATGACGCCCTTGTCGCCGTACTCCTGGTACATGCGCTCGAAGGCGGGCATCTCCCAGCGACACGGTCTACACCACGATGCCCAGAAATTCAACACGACGACCTCGCCTCGATAGTCGGAGAGGTTAATCACGCTGCCGTCGAAGAGGGGCATCCGAAAGTCCGGCGCGGGCTCATCAACGCGGGCGACTTCATTTGCATCGATGAAGACAGACCGACTGCCAGGAAGAGACGGGACCGCGCGGGTCTCGGCCGGCGTCGGCGTAATTGATGTGACGCCAGCCGTGGCGGGAGATGGCGCAGGCTCTATTGCCGTGGATTCGGTCTGGATGGCCGGCACAGGCGTGCTCTGCGGCAGCGGCCCGTTGCAGGCCGCCAAAGACATCCCCGACAAGAGGGCTGCGATAGCAATAAGCACTTTCATATTTCTGCCGAACAACGCAATGTGAATTTGCCCGTCCCGTCACCCGATCGCCGGGACGACCTTCTCCGCGAAGTGCTCCATGATGCTAATGCACTCGTCCACGTCGCTGGTGCGAAAATCATAGGTTAGTTGTTGTATACCCCGCTCGCCGCAATACTTAACGTCGTCGATGACCCCCTGGGTGCTTTCGAACACGGCTCCACCCGACCGGACGGCGTTGGAGTCGGCGATGCCCAGGTCGGTAAAATGCAGCGACCTTTTCAGGGAGATGGTGATGTCGTCGGGGTTGCGGCCGGCGGCCTCGGTCTGCTCCCGCAGGTACGGCAGATGCCCCGCCACGTAGTCCGGCGTCTGTCTCGTCGGATGCCACGCGTTGCCGTACCTGGCCGTCCTTCGCAGGGCGCGGCGCGTATGGCCGCCCACCCATATGGGAATGTGCGGCTTCTGGAGCGGCTTCGGGTACATCTGGATGCCGTCGAAGTCGTAGAACCTGCCGTGGAACTCGGGCTTGTCCTCCGTCCACAGCAGCTTGAATATCTCCAGGTACTCGTCGGTGACCGGGCCCCTGTCCTTATGCGAGGCCCCCAGCGCGTCGAACTCCTCCTCCCACCAGCCGACACCCACGCCGCACACCGCCCTGCCGCCGCTAAGGACATCCAGTGAAGCGAACATCTTCGCCTGTAGTATCGGATTGCGATAGGGCACGATGATCACCGTGCTGCCGATCTTGATTCGGCTCGTGCACGCCGCCACGTACGACAGTGTGGTCATCGTCTCCAGAACGGGCGAAGAAGACGCCCGCGTGAACGACCCGTCTTCCGTGTAGGGATACTGGTCCGTTGGCTCGATGGGCAGCACGATGTGGTCGGGGGCCCAGACCGACTCATAGCCGAGCCTCTCCACGGCTTGAGCAAACCTGCAGAGCTCTTCTCCGTTGGTCGTCGTCGGCAATGCGAAACCGAATTGCATGGCATCTCCCCAGTAGCTCGTCTAAAAGTCTGTGGCCTTAACTTAGCATGTATGGCCCTGCCGGAAAAGTCGGCTGATTCCGGCCCTGTTGATGCCGCACAGCACGTGTGAGAGAATGCACCCAATTTCGGCATCCCCTCCTCTAAAGCTGCTACAGGCTAATATTCTGCCCTAAGGACGCGCAGCCTGAGGCTATGCTTACGGGACAGGCACAGCGGGGCACGGGAGTTCGTCATCTACGAAAACAGCGCCCACATGCCCCACTGGGAGGAGACCGACAGGTACATCGAAGTCGTCCGCGGCTTTCTCAAGCGAGCAGAGGAGGTCTGATGGTTGACGAAATCGCCCGGTACAACAAGGGCCGCTGGGAAGAGCTCGCCGAGGCAAACATAGAATACTCACGACCTTTCCTCGACCTGAATCCGGAGAAGGCCCGCGAAGTCATCGACCCTGAAGGCATCCTTACAGACGTGAGTGGCCTGGACGTGCTCTGCCTCGCAAGCGGCGGCGGTCAGCAGTCGGCGGCCTTCGGACTGCTTGGCGCCAATGTTGCGGTCTTTGACCTGTCGGAGACCCAGCTGGAGAGAGATCGAGAAGCGGCGGAGCACTACTCCCTGGATATTCAGACGGTCCAGGGCGACATGCGGGACCTGTCCCATTTCGAGGACGACTCGTTCGACATCGTGTGGAACGGCCACTCCTTGGGATTCGTTCCCAACCCTCCGGATGTCTTTAGCGAGGTCGCGAGAGTGGTCCGGCCGGGCGGGCTGTATCGGCTCACGTATCAAAACCCGTTTCTATATGGAATGGACAAAGAGAGCTGGGACGGCGAATCGTACCATCTGCCGGGCGATTCCAAATATGCGGATTCGGAGGTGGTCTCGGCCGACCCGCGCTGGTCCGTCGAAGGCACGGACGGAGTAATAAGATACGTCGTAGGGCCGAGGGAGTTCAGGCATAAGCTGAGCACGGTCATAAACGGACTGATCGGTTGGTCTTCGTGATCCTGGGCTTCTGGGAGACGACGAGCGACGAGTCCGACCCTGAGCCTGGGTCCTGGGAGCACTTCAAGTCCGTCGCGCCCCCTTACATCACGCTGTGGGCGGAGTACAGGCCTTAGCGACCGAAACGATGCCGGCCTGGACGCCGGGTCACGCGCAGTGCACGTCTCGCAGCCGGCCTCGAAATTTGATAGCGCCGCGCCGTACATGTATGATGCCATGACATCTGGGCATGGTTCGTTCTAATTCCAGCCGGAGGCACACATATGACTCACTACATGGTCGAAAGACACCTTCCCCAAATAACGCCGGACGAGCTTGCGGCGGCGGCCTTGCGGGCCAAAAATACGACAATGGAAATGTCCAGGGAAGGCACGCCGATTCGCTACCTCAGGTCTATCTTCGTGCCCGGCGAGGACAAGTGTATTTGCTTGTTCGAGGGGCCGACCGTCGAATCCGTGGAGGAGGCCAACCGACGGGCCAACATACCATTTGAAAGAGTAGTGGAGGCGCTTCACATAGCGTCGGAAGATCTCGATTAGTCCCAACGTATCGCGTCGGACGCAATCTTCACCTTGCCTTTCATAGTAGTGTCTGAGTCGATTATTCTGGCGACGGTCCGCTAATGAACTCATACTACGCCATAGTCTTCTGCACGCTACGATTGGACGGCCGCCTATGGAGCGAGGTCCCGTCCAATCAGGTAGCCTCGGTCGTCTCCGAGTACAAGTATCTCGCCGAGTCCTTCGCCGAGCGTTACGGCAGCGTCCACCGCAGCTTCTCGTCGGACGGCTATCTCTTTCTGTTTGAATACGCCGACGCGGCGGTACAGTTCGCTTTAAGGCTGGCCGACTCCTGGCCCCAGAGCCCCGATAAGTTTTCCGGCGCCAAAGAGTTGCCGGTGGTCCCATTGGGCATCGGCTGCCATTTCGGTGAATGCCGGCAGCTAGACGGCGCCGACGCGTGGATAGGCAGAGGAATCGGCCTCGCCAAGAGGGCGGCGGAGGCTTCGGAAATCACCGCGCTGCTGGTGACCGAAAGCGTGCTCGACATCATAGACCTGCCATCCTATGCTTTCCGACCTGGGCCCGTATTGACCATCGACGGGGACCACATACCGAGCCGACGCCTATTCGAGGTCCATTCATTCGATGAGGGGACTCTGAAGACCAGGTCCGAGGAAGAGCTGACCACGGAGTCATGGTTCCTCAGGGGCGTTTCCTTCATCGGGACCAGCAAGGAAAACAGCCGTGAGGAGGCGGATTGTTACCGGAAGGCGATATCCATGCGGCCTGCTTATCCCGAGGCGCACAACAACCTCGCGGTGGTGTTGAGAGCGCAGGGCGAGGATGCATTGGCACTAGGTCAATATCAAGAGGCCATCAGTCTGCGGGGCGAATATCCGGAGGCGCACTTCAACTACGCGGTACTTCTCCATTCAAAGGGAAGCGTCGTCGGCGCGGCGGAGCAGTACCGGCACGCGCTGCGGCTTCGCCCGGACTACGTGGATGCCCTGTTCGGATACGCCAACCTTTTGAGAGCGAACGGCGACAACGCTGAGGCCAAGACCCGTTACATCGAGGCGCTGAATCTCAGACCCAATCACCCCGAAGTGTTGAACAACTACGCGATCTTGCTGGAGGACCTCGGTGACCTGACAGAGGCCCGTCTCCATTACGAAGCCGCCATTACGGCGAGGCCATCCTACGCCGAGGCCCACTACAACTACGCGATTCTCCTTGAAAATATCAAACAAAACGATCTGGCCGAAGAGCATTATCGGGCGGCGATCAGTATCCGGGAGGACTACCCGGAGGCCCACAACAACCTGGCGGCACTGCTTCACGGGCGCGGGGAGTACGCCTCCGCCGAAGGCCATTATAGGGAAGCCCTGTCGCTGCGATCGGACAACCCCGAGACCCACTACAATTACGCTTTGCTGTTGAAGGCCAGGGGCGAGGCCGACAGGGCAGAAGAGCATTTCAAGCTGGCCTACGAGATGGCGCCGCTAGACCTCGTGGCGGCATTTCAAGCCCGCGATGACCGGCATGAGACCGTCGCGCCAGTCACGACTGCCGCCAGACTTACGCCCAGGGAAGTGGAGGTGCTGCGCCTCATAGCGGAGGGCAAAAGCAACCAGGATATAGCCGACGGGCTCTTTATTAGCCTCAGCACAGTGGCCCACCACGTGACCAGCATTTTGGGCAAGACGAGCTCATCCAATCGTACCGAGGCTGCTGCGTTCGCCAACCGCAATCGCCTACTTTCCTGAATCCCTCACTCAGGCATATGGCAACTTCTTGCCATATGCAGTGCCTCAAGTGGCCCGACCCTCCTCGTCATTGGCGATCAAAACCCTCATTTCTTACGATGTGGCGCAGACTATCCACTGACAGAATGTGTCCGTCCCTAGAGTGAGAGGAAACATTTGAAGGAGGAGATGTTCATGTCGGTATTCATGGTAGATAGAGACCTTCCGGGAATCAGCATGGAGCAGCTTGGAGCCGCACAGAAGGCTGCCATCGAGACCTCTCAGAAGTTCACGGCTGAGGGCAAGGCGGTCCGCTACATTCGGAGCACGTACGTTCCGGGCGACGACAACTGCCGCTGCCTGTTCGAAGCGTCGAGCGCGGAGCTCGTGAAAGAGGTCAACGACGCGGCGTCCATCCCCTACACGCGCATCGTGGAGGCCATGGACCTTACGCCATAGCAAGGTTGGCGGCAAACGGCTGAATAGGAAACGCCCTCGCCGGGAAATCGGTCAGGGCGTTTCTTTCGCTTCGATGAATGGGGCGTTGTCGGCACAATTCGCCCCGAGCCAGCTGCTTTCGGACAATGAAGTCTATGGGTTTATGGAGGACTCAGACGAAGCTTCCAACGTAATATCGATATTCGTTAACGACTTCATCGCTTGAACTGACAACATCTAGTGCCAATGTACAACCATCCTAATCCTGATTTCTCACTGCCTCACGTTCTGTTACCTCGAGCTCTTCTAAATCATCGTCGGAAGGCACCTGCCTCAGATCATCTACCTCCTGATAAATTATTCTGGATGACAGAGCCCTGGCAAACCTGCCGCAACGTGCCCCAATGAACCTGTCATAATCGTCATCCCACACACCGAATCTGTCCACGTTGATCAGATGTGTCTTCATAGTCTCTGTCAATTCGGAATTTTGTCTTAGAAATTCTTTCATATAGTCGGATGGCCTCTTATCTCTTATCCTCCGCTTGTTGAGGTAGTCGTCCACCAGGGTAATGTTGCCAATATGATTCGACCAGTATTCCTCTTCGCCCTGTCGCTTGAGATAGGCCCTTGGGAAAAAGTGATGATAGTTGCGACTATTCGCGCGTTTCAGCCAGTCATTGCTAACGAAAACCTCTGAGTTGTCCAGGAACGAGCGGGGCCTTTGAGAAGCCAGCAAGCAAAGAATGGCCTTTATGAAGCTTCTGCCAGTATTGAACCATCCATTTTCCATGATGAAATCTTTGGTCGTATTTATGGGGTAATCGTACTTTGGAAGATTGCCCTTGATAATGGTGTCAATCCGCCTTATATCCTGGGCCAAGCGGGTCTCAAGGGATTGGGAATAATGGCCTCCAAGTGAGACGCGCCAGAAGAAATCCACCAAATACTTCTGTATGTCTCCGCTGGGTTTATTCTGATGAATGGAAAAGAAGTAGGCAAAGGGAACTACAAGGGCCTTATAGGGAAGCAACTGGGATGCTGGAATCTTGAAATAAGATCTGAAGAAGTCCACGGTATTCTTTATGGCATCCACAGCCCTCGGCCAAGTGTCGATGAAGCCCTCTTTATCCAGTTTCAGAATTTCCTTCTTAGAGCACTCTTTGACCATTATCGCAGCAACTGTCTGGAGAACCACTATGTCTGGTATGGTGCCAAACCCGACATCATCGAGGTCATCCAAAAGGCTAGCAGTTTGCTCACCAAGGTCGAAGTTCAGCTCTGCACTATAGGTTTTGGCAACCATGATTTCGAAAACCGATAGTGGCGTGCCAGAAACGTTTATTCTGGTAAAAATCTCCGTCGCGACGTCTATTGGGGCTTCCGGAACAACTATGACCGAGAAACTATATCCTTCAAGCGTACTCTTGTACTGTTGCATTTTGCTGTGGTATTTTTCGGGATACCTCGCCAAAGCTACGAATTCTGCACTGAGAAGGTCCCGTACGCTGATATAGGTTTGTGGTTCCTTACCCGTCACATCTGTTATGACACGATCTCTGTCTTCATCGGCGTCAAGGTCTATGCAGACTTGGGAAAAGTCGTCAACGCGATTGTCCCTTTCCATCTCAAGGCCCTTAACGGTGGCGAACAGACTAGTCATTCTCTGCTGGCCATCAAGCACATAATGGATGTAGTCGCCCTTAGGTGTCGGCGGCAGCTCTACATTGCCCAAATTCCGTATTGACCTGAGTTCCTCCTTAGTTCTCCAAACAATGAAAGTCCCTATTGGATATCCCTTTAGCAGGCTGTCCAAGAGTTTTGCCGATTGATGCCTGTTCCAGACGAAATTTCGTTGAAACTGGGGTATTTTGACTGCTCCTGTCTCAATCTGGTGCATCAAAGTCGAGAAGGGTTGGGCCATTGGCTGAGGTTGCTGCATTAGAGTCTATTTACCTCCGTTTCCAGAAGTGCCATAGAGAGTCCTGCCGACATCCGGCTGGCTATCGGTCCTGGAGCGCCTTCAGCACGTTGACCGGGTTCATGGGAAGCTCGGTCATCCGGACGCCCGTGGCGTCGTTGATGGCATTGGCTATCGCTCCCATGGGCGCCGCGATATTGGCCTCGCCAACGCCCCTTACCCCAAAGGGGTGCCCGGGGTTGAAGACCTCGATTATCACCGCCTCGATCATCGGCAGGTCTGTGGTCGTAGGCATCCTGTAGTCGAGGAAGCTGGAATTTTGCATTTTGCCGTCATCCCCCATGAAGTACTCTTCATTGATGGCCCAGCCGATACCCTGGGCAGTGCCGCCCTGTATCTGACCCTCCACGAACCCCGGATGGATGGCCGTGCCGGCGTCCTGGAACGCCGTGTAACGGAGCAGCTCTATCTTTCCTGTCTCAGGATCTATTGCCAGGTCCACGATATTGGCGGAATGCGACCCGCTGGAGCCGGTGGGATTAATGTTCGCGCGGCCCACCACGGGCCCTCCGGTGCCGGGGAGCCTGCTTGCGATCTCCTTGAAATCGAGGCGAAGCTCTGTATCGGCCTTGTGTCGCAGGCCGCCGTCCACGTACTCCACCTGGTCTTCGTCCGTCTCCCAGATGAGCGCCGCCCGCTGTATCAGCTGACGCTTTACGTCGTTGGCAGCCTCGTATGCCGCCCAGCCGGTCTTGAAAGCCACTCCGCTGCCGCCCGAGCCCGACGTGTAGCCGATCGTGTCGGTATCTCCCAGCTGACATATCACGTCTTCGATGCCAAGCCCCAGGACCTCGGCGAACTGTTGGGCGATCATTGTCCGTGTTCCCGACAGGTCCATGGAGCCCTCGATCAGGCTGACCGTACCGTTGGGCAGCACGTTAGCAACCGCACAGGCCATGCCGGTGTTATTCCGGCAGAACCCCATGCCGATGCCTCGCCCTACGAGCATTCCCTCCACTTTTTCCAGTGGAGCGGAGTAGTGAGGGTGCGCCTTGATCGCCTCCATGACCTCCTTCGCTCCAATGCGGCCGTTTACTACGCCGTCGGCGCGACGCGTGCCCTCGCCGGCGACGTTCAGAAGTCGGAAGTCGACGGGGTCCATTTCGAGCCTGCGGGCCGCCTCGTCAATTATGCTCTCCGCGGCGTAACAGCCGATGGGAGCACCAGGGGCCCTGTACGCCGCCGTCTTTGGCTTGTTGTCCACAACGTCGTAGCCGTCGATCAGGACATTCTCGATGTCATATGCGGCAAACATGGCCGCCGCGGCTCCCGATACGGGCGAGCCCGGATAGGCTCCGGCCTCGAACGCGTACCATGCCTGGGCAGCGATTATCCTGCCTTCGTCGGTGAAGCCCAGCTTCATTCGAGTCAGGCTGCCGCACGTCGGGCCGCTCCCCTCCATGACCTCGGTCCTGGACATGGCCGCCTTGACAGGCTGACCACTCTTTTTCGACAGCACCGCAACGATGGGCTCCAGGTAAATCGGGATCTTGCCGCCGAACCCGCCGCCGATCTCCAGGGGAATTACCTTTACCTGGGACACGGGTATGCCGAGAACCTTGGCCGTATTGTCCCTGACGCCAAACTGATTCTGGCTGTTGCACCAGATCGTGACGCGCTCGTCGTGGGACCACCACGCGGTGGCCACGTGTGGCTCGATGTAGCCCTGGTGGACCGATTTCGTACGAAATTCTCGCTCGATGACAAAGCTCGCCTGAGCGAAACCGGCGTCGAGATCGCCCATCACGTACTGGTCGTGCCCGACGATGTTGGTCTGGCTCTTGCCGTCCTCCGCCCTCCAGTGCTCGTGCAGGATTGGCGCATCGGCCTTCATGGCATCCTCGACGTTCGTGACCGCCGGAAGGACCTCGTATTCGACTTCAATGAGCGACAGCGCCTCTTCGGCGACGTGGGGGTTGCTTGCTGCCACGGCCGCGATGGGGTGCCCCTTGTAAAGGACCTTTCCCTTCGCCAGGAGGTTCTCGTTTATCGGGCTGCCCATCACCGCCTTTTGCACGGCGGGAGGCGTCTCCGCGAAGTCGGCCGAGGTTGCTACGGCCCTGACCTCGGGGTGCGCCTCGGCCTTACTCGTGTCGATGGATAGGATTCGTGCGTGCGCGTGGGGGCTCCTCAGCACCTTTCCGTGCAACAGGCCCGGCAGCTGCATGTCGGCGCCATAGAGCGCGCGGCCCGTGACCTTGTCGACGGCGTCCAGCCTTTTGGGACGAGTGCCGACGACCTTGTACTTCGGTTTAGACGGAGTCATCTGCGACGTCATATAACAACCTCGATGCTTGATCTGGTGGGCCCACAGGCCGTGCCCTCGATTCTTCGGCCCTATATTACCACAATCCTTTTAGCCTTTAGACGCCGCACGGGCTGGGTCCCGACCCTACGGAATTGGAGTCAATGCCAGGTGGAGAATCGTTGCAGCTGAAGGAAGGAAGGATTCACGGAAAGCGATGCCGTCGCGGCGAAGTCGTTGGCCGGCGATTATTTGCGGGCCAGGACCAGCGTGTGGCCGGTATCGCCTTCGGGCACGAAGCGCTTGAAGACGACTTCCAGCCCCAGCCGGGCCAGCCACTGGAGATAGGTGGTCTCGTCGGCTTCGCTCCAGTACATCTTCGCGCCGCCTCCCAACCAGTCTTCCATCTCGACCGTCTCGTCACGCATACCAAGCGTGGCCATCAAGCAGCCGTCCGGTTTTAGCCAGCTCTCCACTTTCTCCAACAGGGCAAATTGCTCTTCGACAGGTACATGGATTATCGAATAGAACGCGACGATCGCGTGAAAGCTCTCTGCCTCGAAGTCGACCTGTGTCATATCGGCGCACTGGAATTCGGCGGAGGGCACGTTGCCTCTGGCGCGCTCGATCTGGACCGGGGAGATGTCCACGCCGGTTACCCGATGACGCATGGCGAGCCGCTGCGATACGGGTACGCCGCATCCGCAGCCGAGGTCAAGGACCGAAGAGCCGTCAGGAATGCGCGACTCGAGCTCCGCCAGCCATTCTATATAAACACGGCAGGTATCGTCTTCCTGATCGCCCCTATAGCGATAGGAGACGGCATCGTAGCCGTCTCTGACAACGGCCTTGGGGTCGTAAACGCTCATCCGTTTAGAAAGCGACAGCCCGGGCGCTGTTCGGTAGACACCTGTAAGCCCGCAATTTTGAAGTCGAACGGATGGCCAAAAAGTTCATCCTCCACTGTTGAGACTGCTTGGCGGCGCTCATACTGCAGGCGTCACAAGCGCCGCTAGATACAGCTTGCTATGGCCGACTTTCAGAGTCTTATCCAGGGCGCTTCAGGCGGCGATGTATTCGCCGACGCGCGCGGTGCGCCGACCGGGACCCATTCGCTCTAATTGTCCCATTGCAGACCGGCGCAGTTCGTAGAATCCACCAGCAGGTGTGAATCAATCCCGCAGACTGGTAGTGTCCTAATCTGATCATGTGTCCACACTACCAGAGAGATCGTTATAAGGCTCCATTCTAGATCGGTTAACGGTAAATTCACGAAATGTTCGGGGGGATTCACTAAAACCCAGTATAATGAATATTCGTGTACTGTTTAATTGACATGGTGAACGACTCCGTGATACAAGCGATGACATTGGTTTCCATGCCATCACTTAATAACATAAAGCAGCAAGAGGCAGTTCGCAGCTTTGTGCGACTAGTACTTAGTGTTGGAAATCCGCGCACATTTCAGAAGCCCGTGCGCGGCTTGCTACAGCGATAACGATATAACGCTGACTTATGCTACCTAGTACTAGGTGGTATTGAAAGAAAAGGGAAAGGAAGCCACCGCATCGTGAACTTAAACGGTCGGAACCTGTCAATCCCACATGGCATTGTTAAGGAACCGTTATTGAAACATCTCATCAAGATGGCTAATGTCAGCGAGGAAGATTTTACCGGCAGTCTATAGTCATTAATTTTTGTCTACCATGTCAATTGAAAGGGTGTATCAGTGACTTTAATGGGTGACCAGACATCGTCAGAAACGACATCAACTTTTACAGTCATTGTTCGATCTGCCCCAGAAGGCGGATATTGGGCTGAAGTTTTGGAATTGCCCGGATGTGCAACTCAGGGGGAAACAAAGGCCGAACTATTCGAAAATGTGGTTGAGGCTATTGTGGCTTGCGTAGAAGCTGGCTCAAGCCCAGAACCGGTACAAGATAGTGAAATTTGGCGTATGCCTGTACCCGTGTAGTCGTCTTAGAGTCCACGTAATTAAAGGTTGGCTTGATCATAGTCAATCTTTGCCCCTCTTTTCTGTCAATCACAATTTATCTCGTGTCCTAAGTTAGGACACCACCCACTAGCAGGTTCCGTTTGTCGAAGGTGTCGCGGAACATCCCCTACAATTCCGCCTTACCGGACTGGCTCAGAAGAAACAAGGCGGTGCGTCTGCCTAGTCCACGACCTTGAGGAAGGCCTTTCGCAGCCTCACTCCGGCCTCGGCGATTCGGTCTACCGAGGCATTGCTGAACGCAAAACGTAAATAGTGATCGGTGGACTCGCTCTTCTCATGGAAGAAGTTCTGCCCCTGAGCGAATATCAGGCCCTCCTCGGCCGCCGCCCCGGCGACCTCGCTGGCCAGTGCTCCCAGACATTCCACCCAGAGAAAGAAGCCGCCCTCGGGCTTCGAGAAGCGCACGTACGGCCCACAATGCTCGGCAAGTGAGTCGCACACGGTCC
>JADFKI010000062.1 GCA_022565015.1 Chloroflexota bacterium | reverse complement strand
GGGGTGGCCGTTGCCGCCGCGAGCAAGTCGCTTGCGGGGGTGTAGGGGTTGGGGTACGGGGTCTAGGGTTTGAGGGTTCAACTTGCTGAGCTGTTCACGTTGGGCTTGCCAGGTTGGAGGCGGATCATGAAAAAGCCGTTCGTGATGGCCCGTCGAACCACGATGAGGTCGACTTAGGGGCCCCTTCGACAAGCTCTCCGCAGAAGCGGAGTCCGAAGATATACCGTTTTAGGAGTCGGACAGGGCGAACGGATTTAAACGGGCCGTTGTCATTCTGAATCCGCTTGAGGCGGGTGAAGAATCCAGGGTGGGGCCTTCGATTAGTGGGCTGTCGGTAAGTCAGGCTCCTTGTGATGTTAGCAACCAGCCATGCCTAGTCGTCCAATACGGCGATGGCCTGGATCTCCACCAGCATCTCCGGACGGGCCAGCGAATGAACAGTGATAAGGGCGCTGCAGGGATATCCGTTGCTGAAATATCCGCTGCGGATCTGAACGAACTCGTCTCCGTACCGGCTGTCGACGATGAATACGGTCATCGTGACGATATCGTCGAGGGCGCCTCCCACATCGGACATCAGCTTGCGCAGTAGCTCGAAGCATCGGTGGGCCTGGGCCGTGAAGTCGCCGGCAAGCGAGTTGCCCTCGGCGTCCACGGTGGCGCCATGGCCGGCCAGATAGACGGTAGTGCCGCCCTTGATCTTGACGGCGCGGGAATAGCTCCTGGTCTCCTCTCGTTCACCCTTAAAGTACTCGCGGCTCATCTAGCGCTCCAGTTTCACAAAACGAAAAGTTAGTAACGCTAGCCCAAATGGGAAGAAAACTACTCCATGTCGCCCCAGGTGTCGCCGGTCTTGAGCTCCACGTCCAGCGGGACGCGCAGCGACATCGCGGCGGGCATGAGCTCGGATATGACGGCGCGCATCTGCTCCAGCTCGTCCCGAGGCACTTCAAAGATTAGCTCGTCGTGGACCTGGATGATCATCTTGGAGCGCACGCCCAGGTCGTCCATACGCTCCTGTATGCGAATCATGGCGATCTTGATGATGTCGGCGGCGGTGCCCTGGATGGGCATGTTGATGGCCATGCGCTCGCCCGCTGCCCGCACCATGCGGTTGCTGGCGCGTATCTCCGGTATGTAGCGCCTGCGTCCCAGGAGCGTCTCGACGTAACCGTGGGCTCTGACCGCCTCCTTGGTGGCGTCGATATAGGTGCGAATGCCGGGGTAGTTGCCGAAGTAGGTCTCGATGAACTTCTTGCCCTCCTCGGCGCTGAGGCCGGTCTGCTGGCGGATGCCGAAGGCGCTGAGGCCGTACAGCACGCCGAAGTTCATGATCTTGGCGACGCGCCGCATCTCGGAATCGACGTCGCTCAGAGACACGCCGTACACCGTCGACGCCGTGGCCGCGTGGATGTCGGCGCCCTCATCGAATGCCCTGAGCAGGGCCGCGTCCTCGGACATGTGGGCCAGTATGCGAAGCTCTATCTGGGAGTAGTCGGCGCCAAGCAGCGTCCACTCCGGCGCCCCCTCTGCGACGAAGGCCTTTCGTACCTTACGGCCCAGCTCGGTCCGGACGGGAATGTTCTGTACGTTGGGGTCGTTGCTGGACACGCGGCCCGTCGCGGAGCCGGTCTGGTTGAAGCTGGTGTGGATGCGGCCCGTCTTCGCGTTGACCAGGTTGGGCAGGGAATCGACGTAGGTGGACTTGATCTTGGAAAGCTGCCGGTACTCCAGGACGTGGTCGAGAACGGTGTAGGCCTTGGGGTCCACGTTTTCGACGAGGCCCTGGTCCAGCTGCTCCTTGAGGCCGTCCAGCGACGAGGCGTCGGTCGAGTGGCCGTGCTGGGTCCGGCGCGTCGGTGGCAGGCGCAGCTCCTTGAACAGGACGTCGCTTAGCTGCTTCGAGGAGTTGATGTTGAACTCGTGGCCGACGGTCTCGTACATGCTGACCTCGATCTTGCCGAGCTCCTCGCCCAGCTCCACCGACATGCCGTTGAGAAGATCGGAGTCGATTGCCACGCCGTTGCGCTGCATCTTGACCAGCACGGGCACCAGGGGCATCTCGACCTCGTCGAAGGCGCGGTGGATGCCCTTTTCGTTGAGCTCACCCTCCATTATCTCGATGAGACGCTGGGTGAAATCGGCGTCGGCTGCGGCGTAGTCGGCGGCCTTCTCGACGGGCACCTGGTCCATCGTGATCTGCTTGCGGCCGGTGCCTATCAGATCGCTGATGGGCGTCATCTCCTCGTGAATACACTCCAGGGCCAGGGCCTTGAGGCCGATGGCCTTCCTGCCCCCAAGGTGAGCGGCCAGCATGGTGTCGAAGGTCAGATTCCGGACCTCGATGTCGTAGTTGGCGAGGACCGTCATGTCGTAGTTGGCATTGTGGGCCGCCTTGGCGATCTCGTCGCTCTCCAGCAAGGGCTTGAGGGCCGCTATGACGGTGTCCATGGGAAGCTGCTTGCCCTCGTTGTGTCCGACGGGCACGTACCAGCCCTTGCCCGGCTCGTTGGAGAACGAGAATCCGACGAGCTCGGCGGCCATTGCGTTGGTCGACGTGGTCTCAGTATCGAAGGAGAACTGCTTGCTCTCCGTGAGGCTGCGAACCATCTCGGCCAGCGCTTCCTCGGTATCGACGACGGTGTATTCCGTCGGAAGCTTCTCCATGGAAGGCTCTACCTCCATGGCGAGCTGCTCGGCGTCTTCGTTCCGGGCAGGAATCCGGGCAACGAAGCTGTGGAACTCAAGCTCGCGAAGCAGGTCGACGATCTCGGCGCGATCGAAGTCCCAGAATCGCGACGCCTCCAGGTCCAGATCGACCGGAACGTCGCGTCGAATCGTCGTTAGCTCCTTGCTCATTACCGCAAGGTCCTTGTTCTCGCGCAGGGTCTTTTGCGCGCCCGCGGGCGTGACCTCGTCCAGGTGTTCGTACAGGTTCTCGACGCTGCCATAGGCCGTGAGCAGGCGTATGGCGCTCTTGGCGCCTATCTTGGGCACGCCGGGAATGTTGTCCGACGTGTCGCCCTGAAGGGCCTTGATGTCGGCAACGACTTCCGGGCCGAGCCCTCCGTATCGCTCCTTGACGGCGGCCTCGTCATAGACATCCTGGTTTCGCACGCCGTAGGAGAGCAGCACGCGGACCCAGGGAGTCACCAGCTGCAGGATGTCGCTGTCGCCGGTGAGTATGAGGGTCTCGATCTTCTGTTCCTCCGCCTGCCGGACGAGGGTACCCATGACGTCGTCGGCCTCGAAGCCCTCCATCTCCTTGATCGGTACCTTGAAGGTCTCCATGAGCTGTCGGACGCGCGCGAACTGGCTCCGCAGCTCCGGAGGCGTAGGCGGACGATGCGCCTTGTATTCGGCGTACCGCTTGTGGCGGAACGTGGGCGCGGAGACGTCAAAGGTGATGATGCAGTGTGTGGGCTTCCAGTCGTTTATCGCCTTGATGAAGGTGTTGAGGAAGCCGAAGACCGCCGTCACCTCCTCGCCGGTGGCGCGGACGTTGAGCGGCTCACGCATGCCGTGCCACGCCCGCCGCACCAGCGCGTGGCCGTCCATGATCATCAGCAGCGGCTTATCAGGGAGCATGGGTCTTGTACCGGTCGAAGTCATGATGTCCACCTACGGGGCAGCGTTTTGTGGAGATTATACACTCGGCGTGAAGACGACGCTTCGTTAGCGAAAGTCTACGAGCGGGCAGTCGATCACGCCCTCTGAATCTCCCCCTTCGCAAGGGGGAGACAATTACTCCTCTCCATTAGGGAGAGGACTGAGGTGTCCGACTCCTATGGCGGATTCGTCGGAGAGCGTGAAACGTCTGCATTGCCCAAGCCTCTCACCCCCTCTGAATCTCCCCCTTCAACAAGGGGGAGTCCGATACCTATCGGAGGAGTCCTATCCATCGGACCATCAAGAGGGAAGGGGCTTCGGGGGACCCGTCTGGCGCTGCGCCCGGCCTCACAGCTCCAGACGTCGCAGCGTGGGGCGCCAAACGCCCAGTATCAACACGACGACCGTGAACATGATCGCGCCATAGGACAGGGATATGGGCCAGCTCAGGTAGTCGGCGATCGCTCCCAGAGGCCACGCGCCGACATAGTGCAATGCCGCGCCCAGCAGCCAGAAGCTCATGATGCGCCCCAGGAGATGCGGTGGGACCGTCAGCTGCAGCAACGTCGTCCCGAGAGAGATGTAGCCTGTGAATCCGAATCCGGCGATGACCAGGATGACCCACGACAGTGAGTAGATAGGCGACCATGCGAATGTGAACAGGGCGATGCCAAAGGTCAACGCGGCCGCTATGAGCAGGATGTTCTTTCGCTTCAGGTCCCCGGCGGACGCCAGAGACAAGCTGGAAATCAGCGACCCGAGTCCGGCGGCCGAGAGCAGGAAACCGGCGGAGCCGGCGTCGGCGCTCAGGACCTCCTTGGCGAACGCCGGCATCAGCTCAATGTATGCGGCCGCAAAAAACCCGAATGCGCAGCCTATGCCGATGATGGTAAGGGCGACCGGGGTCCTCCAGAGAAACCGCACGCCCTCGATCAGGTCGCCGATAATATTGGTTCCGCCGGGCCCCGTAATCCTCGGCAGGCCTCGAATCATCGTCAGGAACAAGACGCCGATTCCATAAAAAAAGACGTTGAGAAAGAGAGCATTGGCCAGGCCGGCGGAGTCTATGACCCATCCTGCAAAGGCCGGGCCGACTATGCGTCCGGTATTCATGACCGCGGTGTTCAGCGCGACGGCGTTCAACAGGTGTTCTCTGTCGACCAGGCTCGGCACGATGGACATGCGGGCCGGCATGTTTATCCCCTGGATGACCCCCAGAATAAACACTACAGCATATATGTGATATATGGAGATGAGCTGGAGCTGGGTCAGTATCCCAACTATGAGAATCAGGGATGTAACACAGGCCTGACTCGAGATGAGCAGCACTCTGCGGTCTATCCTGTCCGCGAAGACGCCTCCGAAGACAAGCAGCACCAGGTTGGGCGCGCCGTATATGAATATGACGAGGCCCAACTGCGATGAAGACCCCGTGAGCTGCAAGACCAGCCAGCCCAGTATGAGGAACTGCATGCCCAACGCCGCAGCCTGCCCCAGGTTGCCCAACCAGAACCATCGATAGTTTGTATAACGCAGCGCGTTGAAGGCCCGCAGCTTATAGCCAGCTGCCGTTAGCTGCGCCAGCAATACATGCGCCTATCTTGAACGTCTATGCCTGAAACCACGAACATGGATGAGATTTTATGGCTGCGCGACGTATTCCGCAACGAGGGTACGCACGACCAGGGTGACATAGCTCCGAATCTGCGGACGATCAACGTGTCGGCTGTAGGTTGCTTATCATCTCCGGGCGGTGGTAGACTCCGTTAGTCGACGTACGTAGCGGCGGTGGGTGAGGCTTGGCTGACTCGACAAAAGGCAAGGGAATATTCTACGGCTGGTTCATCGTAGCGGCCGGATTCTTCGCGCTGTTCTTCTCGATGGGCGCCCGAAGCGGTTTCGGCGTTTTCATCATACCGATGGAGAACGACCTTGACTGGAGCCGAACCTCTATCTCATTCGCCATAGCGGTCGGCTGGCTGATAAACGGGGTCTCCCAGCCATTCCTCGGAAGGCTGTATGATCGCTTCGGCGGGCGCGCGATAATATCGATAAGCCTGCTCATCCTGGGCTCCGCCATCATGCTCATGAGTCAGATCCAGAGCCTCTGGCAGCTGATCGTCATCTACGGCTTTATCTCATCCATCGCCTCCAGCGGTGTCTCAATGGTGACGATACACGCGGTCCTATCCAAATGGTTCCATCGAAAGAGGGGCATCGTACTCAGTCTCAGCACAGCGGGGGGGTCGGCGGGTTCGCTGCTTCTGGTGCCTTTCGCGACTTACCTGATCATCTGGGCGAACTGGAGGGTGGCGTGGTTCGTGCTGGGAGCGTTCGTAGTGTTTCTGGCCCTCCCACTGGTGTTGCTCATATTCAAGGACGACCCCGAGCGCATAGGGGAGCGGCCCGATGGAGAGCCAGTCCCTGTAGCTAAAGAAGACGAGGAGGTCACCGTTTCCTCGCAGCTCGTGCGTGGGCCGCTCGAGGCGGACTATTGGGGAGACTCATACAAGACTCCTCCAATGTGGCAGCTCACCGGCGCATATTTCGTCTGCGGCATGACGACGGCCATTATCGCCGCGCACTACGTGCCATTCGCCATAGACCGCGGCACTTCGCCGGAAGTCGCGGCCATGGCATTCGGGCTCATGAGCTTCCTAAATTTCGTGGGCGTGATCGGCATCGGCCTCGTCTCCGACAAGTTCGCCCGAAAAAACCTGCTTGGTACGGTCTACGCGGTGAGGGGTCTCGCATATGCAATACTTCTTCTACTGCCCGGAATGCTCGGGATATGGGGCTTTGCCGTTATCGCCGGGATGTCATGGGTAGCAACGGCGCCGCTGACATCTTCTCTGACCGCGGACATTTACGGCCTAAAAAATATTGGCACTCTGAATGGCATGGCAACGTTCGCACACAATATCGGTGGCGCGATTAGCGTGCTGATGGCCGGCGTTCTATACGACTTTTTTGGGGCCTACGACGTGCCCTTTGGAATAGCCGGAAGCCTGCTCATTGGCGCGAGCATAGCGGCGTTCTCAGTCCGAGAGCGCAGGTTTTCGATACGATATCAGACTGCGACGACGGCCGCTGCGGGCGACGGCGACTAGGCCCAAGTTGCCGGCCCTTCGACAAGCTCAGGACGAACGAATATTAGCTACGCTCGGTTCATGGTGTCCGACTCTGCAATATGAATATTGCGGGAGCCCGATTCTTTTGGGGAGCCGAAGATACACCGTTCTAGGAGTCGGACGGGACGAACTAGACTAAGGACGCCGGCTTGACAGGATTTCTACGCTTAAAGGTGACAAGATGTTTCCACTAGGCATTTTTGCCCACCAGGGCGAGCCCGGCGACCCAATCCTGTTGGAGTGGATCAGGCACCAGATCGACGCCATATTCAACCTGGGCCCCGGCGCGATAGTGCTCGGCCTCGGGGCGTTTGTGGTCGTGCTTCCCATAATCATAATTTTTGTTTTTCTTTTTGCGCAGCGCGGAGGGCAAAGCCGCACGTAAGCAATGCCCTACCCCCTCCTATAATACTGGCGCAGTAGGGGAAGGCGCCACTGAGGCCCGCTATCGCTCCTGAAGCACGTTGCCCGACAGCTCCGTTATCCTATTTACCTTCACGAGAACGGCTAAACCTGCAAGATCGGGGTCTCGGTCAAGCTCGGCCTGAGGGGTCAGACTCAACACGCGGTCACGTATCTCGCCCGACTCGTGAATTGCCGCGATGCCCTGGATGCGCCAGTTTATGCGTTTTCCGGGATTGCGATAGAAAATCACCACGTTGGGGTTATCGCCGACGTTTTCCAGCGCGGAACGCTTCGCACGCTCCCAGTAGCACAGGGTGTCGTCCTCGAATACGGCCACGCTGCCCTTCATGCTAATCTGCGGCACGCCGTCTTTAGAGGCCGTGCCGAGAATGCAGGGGAAGCCCTCCGCCAGTGCGTTGTTCAGCAGGTCTCGCATCTCGCCTGTGATATTTATTGCCATCTACTGCCTCCGATTTTTCTTTTCGAGTAAGTTTTCGTACCGAATCGACTTCGACGACCGCCACTGCTTTCGGTCACTCGTCGGGCCACACGCTTACCCTGCCGAATTTGCCGTCGTAGCCGGGTTCGATGGAGACGTCGCCGCGTCTGACCCGTCCGATGCCTTCGGCTATCCTCTGGCCTGCGGTCCTCGTCAGGTCCGACGGCGGCGCCTCCAACAAGGTCGCAAGCTCGCCTCCGAATTCGCCTACGATATCGAGATACCTATCCATGACTCCCTTCGTGTTAACGCCTCTGCCAAGGCTCTCGGCTATTATCTGCTGCAGGCCGACCAGGGATTTGAAAGGCGGGCGGGCGGGCTCACCCCTTGTAAACCCGTCCTCATCGGTCCAGGTCTTCACCTCTCGGGAAGTCAGCGCGGCCATTCGGTACGCGACGCCGTGGGTCATGAGCCGTGCGCACACGGGGCACCTATCGCCGACTTCACCGACTTCGGCCGGGGTCAGGCTAACGCCGCACTTTCGGTGGCCCGAGTTGTGGTATTTGCCCTCCTCGGGAAAGAACTCGACGGTGTAGGCGATACCCTGATTCTTGAGGGACCGCAGGAGGCCGTCGTAGCTCGGCTCGCCGTCGAAGACCGTAAGCTCTCGCCCCATCTTCGGCAGGGAATGGGCGTCCGAGAACGATACGATGGACCTGTCATTCAACTCAGACACGCCCCAGTTCATGGCCGGGTCGCTGGAGAGTCCCGTCTCGATGGCGTAGACGCGGTCAGCGAGATCTCCGAAGCACTCTTCCAGCGAGTCGAAGCCCGACTTGGAGCCGTAGATGCCGAACCAGGGCGTCCACACGTGAGCGGGTATCACGAAGTTGCGTTCGTCGATCTCCAGCAGAAGCTCCAATAGCTCACGGGGCGTTAAGTGGAGCGTAGGACGTCCATCGCCCGTCAGGATGCCGTGCCTCGAGCATGATGCGTTGATGCGCTCCGCGACATCGAGGCTCGGCGCGAAGACAAGCATATGCACCCGACGGTTCCGCCCGCCCTGTTGTCCGTTGCAGTTGACCTCCGTTCCAAGAACGAACCGCACCGACGAGTCCGGAGAGTCGCGCAGCTTGAGCAGTCCGTCGCCGGTCTCATGAAGCCTCGCCTTCGTCTCGTCGAACCACATGGGATGCGTGAAGTCGGCGCTGGCCAGCAGGTCTATGCCTTTGATGCCGGCCCACCTGGCGAGGTTCTCGAAGTTGAGCTCCTTGCTTGTGGCCATGGCGTAGGACGAGTGCAGGTGGAGGTCGGCCACGTAAGTCATGCACAGGATTTTACCATTTCTTGGCTTCTCGGACTCGTTTGATGGATAATCAGGGTCGTCCGGCGCGTGTACTTTAGACCAGATGCGTAGCGAAAAGCAGAACGAGTGGATGTGGTTAACCAGTCCCAGATTGATAGCTCCCGTTGACGCCTTTCCGCTGCGGGACTAGAATCGGCTGAGACACGCTTTGTTTTCACGTTCAGGAGGCTGCTGTGGATTTCGAGCCGACGTACTCCGAGGAGCAGGAACGCTTTCGCCAGGAGGTCAGGGCATGGATGCGGGAAAACGTGCCCGGCGACCTGGAGCGTCCCGCCGACTCCGCCAACATCACGTACGAGGGTTACCAGGCATATCGAGAAGTCGGGCGGCGCCTGGGTGAAAAGGGCTGGCTCTGGCCTACGGCGCCCGTGGAGTACGGCGGGGGCGGCCTGACCATCGACCACGGCATCGTCATCGAGGAGGAGCTGGACGAGTTCAGCCTTTCACTGCCGCCGTACTACGACAGCGGCGGACGGCTTGGCGGGGCCAGCATCATGGTCTGGGGCAGCGAAGAGCAGAAGAGTCACTTCCTGCCCCCCATCTTCAGGGGCGAGGTCCGCACGTGGCAGCTTCTAACCGAGCCCGGCTCGGGCTCCGACCTTGCCAGCGTCCAGATTAGCGCCGTAAGGGACGGCGACGACTACATCATCAACGGACAGAAGATATTCGTCGGCAGCACGCACGGCGCCGAGCAGTACTGGATGCTGACCTGCACCGACCCCGACGGCGAGCGCCACGAGAACCTGGGCTGGTTCATCGTCCCGTCGGACTCCGAAGGCATAACGGTCGCGCCAATGGAGCTGCTCATCGCAAGCGGCGAAAGCGGCGCCGGGTCCGGCGTCAAGAACACCGTGTATTTCGACGACGTACGCGTGCCGGCGTTCAATCTCATCGGCGGCGAGAACAACGGCTGGAAGGTTGCGACCACGCACCTGGAGCTGGAGCACGGCTCAGGCGGCTCCATCCGTCGCAACCGCGTCGTCGAAAAGCTGCTTCAGATGGCCAAGCAGTTGAAACGAGACGGCAAGCCTCTGAGCCAGCATAGCGACATACAAGACCTGCTGGTCGACGTCTTCGTCGAGACCGAGATCACACGCCTGTACGGGCTCCGGAACTACTGGATGAGGCACACGCATCAGAAGCTGGCCCACGAGGGACCGCAGCACTCGTACCACAGAAAAGAGTCCGGCCTGAGGATTGGCGAGGCGATATTGCAGGTGCTTGGACCCTACGCTCTGACAAACGATCCGGCGTGGGACCTGTCGGACGGGCAGATGGAGGTGTTCCAGAGGGCGAGCATAGTCAACCTCCACCCCGGCGGAACGGGCGAGATTCAGAAGGTGATAATGGCGAGACGCCTTGGCATTGGGCGCGTGGTCAGGGAGCAGGCGGGTGCGCTGGCATAGTTTCAGACGATCGACCGAGTTGAAGTACGGGCCGCGTACTCTGAGACTCAACGGCACGGCGTGAGGGGTAGTACAGGAGCCAATCAGTCCATAATACTAATTGGGACATTGCGCCTTAGCCAATCCAGAAGGAGTATCGCCAATGCCGACCTACATCCTGTTGATGACGCTGACGCCTGAGGGCCGAGAGATGATGATCGCGGACTCCAACAGCGTCTTCGCCGCAGAGAACAAGATCGACATGCCCAACGTGCAGATGATGGGCCTATACGGCGTCCTTGGCGATTACGATTTTGTAAGCATCCTGGAGGCGCCGGACAACAGCGCCGTGGCCCGCTTCTCGCTGGAGCTTGGAGTCAAGGCGGGCGTGCACATCATGTCCTTGCCGGCGATACCAATTTCGAGACTGGAAGGCGCCGCCCGTGGTGGAGAGACGGAGGGCGAGTACTCAGGCATTACGATTACGCCGCCGGAGGGCACGCCCGAAGAGTTCCTGAGAAGATTCGAGGACCCTCCCACCTACGGCCCACCATAGATCAACAGACGAGAAATCATGCTATGGACCTATCGCTGACGGAAAACCAGGAGCTGCTCAGAAATACCGCGCAGGATTTCATGGAGCGCGAATGCCCCAAGGACGCACTCCTCGAAATGGACCTGTCCGATACTGGCTTTACCCCAGAGCTGTGGGAGAGGGCGTCGGAGATCGGTTGGCTGAGCATGGTGGTGCCGGAGGAGTACGGCGGAGCAGGCAGCTCGCTGACGGACGCGGCGGTCGTCTTCGAACAGCTCGGCAAGGGACCGCTTGCCGGTCCGTTTTTTTCTTCCGGCATACTCTCGAGCCTTATCGTCCTTGAAGCGGGGACCGCGGACGAGCGAGAAAGGTACCTTCCCGGCATGGCCGGCGGGCAGGATATCGTCACGCTGGCCTTTACGGAGCCGGATTTCGGCTGGACCTCGGATTCAGTGCAGATGAAGGCATCCGTGAAGAACGGCGGGCTCGTCCTCAACGGCACCAAGCTCTTCGTCCACGACGCCGTCTCGGCCAACAAGTTCATCTGCGCCGTAAGGACAGAGGAACATGAAGGCATTTCCCTGTTGATGGTCGACTCCCACACGCCGGGTATATCGTCTCGGCTGTTGCCGGGATTCATCGGTCAGGTCGGCGAGGTGACCTTCGACTCGGTCGAGGTGCCGGCTGCTGCAGTGCTCGGCGAGGCCGGCAACGGATGGCATGCGCTCCAGGCCGCCTTCGAGAAGGCCATCCCCATACTCTGCGCCTACAAGGTCGGCGGGGCGCAGGCCGTGTTCGACATGTCGCTGGAGTACAGTCGCACCAGGGAGCAGTTCGGCACGCCCATCGGACGCTTCCAGCGAGTCCAGGACCACGTCATCAACATCGTGAACCAGCTGGACGCCGCACGCTGGACGACCTACGAGGCGCTGTGGAAGCTGGACTCCGGCAAGCCGGTCGAGAGCAGCGTTCACCTTGCCAAGGCCGTCGCCAGCGAGGCGTACTACCAGGCCTGCAACGGCGCACATGAGGTGCACGCGGGCGTCGGGGTCTCGCGGGAGTACGGGCTGACGCTACACACAAAGATGTCGCGCACGCTGTACCACTACCTGGGCGACCCCAAGTTCCACCGCCGTCGCATCGCAGCCACGCTGGGGCTGTAAGGCAGGATATGTTTGGGTAAGCCCCGCCGTCACTGTGAGTCCCCGTCGAAGGTACGAAGGGTCTGGGGAATAGGGGTTAGGGACCGGATCTTGTAGCCGAGATTCGGCACCAAAGACCTGAGCACTCCACGCCTGATTCTTCGTTGCTCTCAAAATGACACGGCGGCGTCACACTGTCACCCCGCGTTTTCCAGATAGTTACGCGGTCGGCACCAAATAGCCTCACTAAGCCTCGAAGAAGCCCTGTTGCTGGAAGACCTCGGATAGCGTGGCGATGCCCTCGCGTATCTCGTCGGGCGTGTTGTGGCTGTATGTCAGGCGCAAGTAGTTGTTGCAGTCTCGGCCAGCCCGAAATACGCCGCCGGGGTTGTACTTGACGTTGGCCTCGACGGCGGCGTCCAGCGCCTTCCAGGTGTCGGCGCCCTCGGGCAGCTTCACCCAGACCATCATGCCGCCGGCAGGCTTCGTCCACGAGCACGACGCCGGGAAATGCTTTTCCAGCGACTCCAGCAGCGCGTCGCGCTTTGCCTCCAGGGTCGTTCGGACCTTCTCGATGTGCTCCTCTTTGTGCCGGCTTAGGTACTCGTAAAAGGTCATGGAGGCCAGATTGCTGGGGCGTCTCGGCTCCAGCTTCTCGACCACTTCCTGGGGGGCGACGCCGTATCCCAGGCGTATGCCGCAGCCCAGCAACTTCGTGTACGACGAGACGTATATCACCGAGGAAGATTCGTCCATGCCGAGCATCGCCGGCGGCAGAGGGTCGCCGTCGATGCGAAAGTCCGCGTAGGACTCGTTCTCGACGATGGGGATGTCGTATTCCTGGGATATCCGCACCATGTGCCCGCGACGCTCTGCGCTGAGGGTCACGCCCATGGGGTTCTGGTAAACAGAAATGGTGTAGATCATCTTGGGCCGCTTGCCCTGGGCCGCCAGCGCCTTGACCGTCTTCTCCAGGGCGTCGGTGTCCATGCCGTCGTCGTCGGTGGGTATGTGTATTACCTCGGCGCGCTTTTCCAGAAGCATGCGGAGCGTACCGAGATAGCTGAACTCCTCCTGAAGGACGATGTCGCCGGGGTCTATGAATGCGCCCACGATGCTCCTGATGGCTCCGCCCGCTCCCTCGCTGAGGAAGACGCTGTCCAGGTCCACATCGGCGCCGCGCTTCTCACTGAGGTTGTCGACGATGAGCTGACGCATGCCTTCGTGGCCAAGCGGCGGCGGATATCCGGCTAGGCTCTTGCCCTCTCGACGCAAGGCGTCACGTGCGGCGTCGGCATATAGCTCGACGTCTATCACCTCAGGGCACGCGTTGGTCACGGAGAAGATGTACTTGACCTGTGCCCGAAGCCCCGCGGGCGAGCTCACATCCGCCGGCAGGTTCTTTGTGTATAGCTTGCTATAGTCCATGATTCGTCCCCTTCATTATCATCGACGCGGATACCCCCTCCGATGATTCCGCCTCTCCGACGCATCCGCCCAAAGCGGAACTCATCTCGGGCAAGCGGAAGATATCCAGATCGAGGAGTCGGACAACCCAACCTTCCCTCAGGGGGGAAGGCTTCGAGAAAAGTTCCACCATTGTTACAGCGGCAGGTAGACCTTCTGACCCGCCTGCGAGCTGCGCGTCACGGCCTCCATGAACTCCATATAACGGACACCGTCCTCGAAGCTTGTGTGTGTTACGGGCTCAGTGCCCCTGATGGCGTTGATGAACTCCTCTTCGACACGCCAGGCACCCTGCTTATCAGCCGGAATATCTATTTCAGAGAGCTGACCGTCGCCCCTGCGACCGCCGTATAGCTCCATGTTGGCGCTGCTTAGATGCAGCGTGCCCTCCGTTCCGAATATCCAGACACCGTCGGCGGGGGCGAGGCCCGTGACCGTGCTGAAACGCATGCGGACAACTGGACCGGAGACCATTTCGCACAGCACCTCGATGTGGTCCGGTATAGTGATAAAGCGGTTGTTGCCGTCGTCATCGCGGCGGCTCTTGACGGTGACCCTTCCTATAGCCGAGACCGTCTCCGCCGGGCCTACCCAGCGCATCATCGCCTCGTACCAGATGCCCATCTGCATGATGTTGAAGCCGCTGTAGTCGCGATTGTGCCGCCAGTGGTAAGGGCCATCGTGTTCTATGAAGTCGCCCTGGTGCACCGTCAAGTCGATGGAGAGTATCTCGCCCAGGTAGCCGCTTTCTATCAGGTCCTTGATCGTACGGTCGACCTTGAGCGTGTGGGGCGCCGGCACGATCTGAGAAACGAGCTCCGGCCTCTGGCGGGAGGCGTCCAGCATGATGTGCGCCTCT
>JADFKI010000308.1 GCA_022565015.1 Chloroflexota bacterium | reverse complement strand
CCCTTCATCCGGCAGTTCACCGGCATCACACAGGCGCAGGTGAACGAGGCTCCCCCTTTTTCATCCGTCGCGGGCCAATTCGCGTCATTCGTAGGGTCCTCCCCCGTGGTGGGACACAACCTCGGTTTTGACCTGGGCTTTCTGGAAGCGGAGGGCCTGAAGCTGTCGAACCCTCGCTGCGACACCTGGGACCTGGCATTTGTCATGCGGCCGGGCCTGCCCGAGTATTCGCTGTCCCGGCTTGCGGCCCGCATGAACCTCCAGCACGACAGGCCTCACAGGGCCGTAGACGATGCCCTGGCGACCAAGGAGGTGTTCGTCGCGATGGTCGAAGAGGCCTCTCGATTGGACGTTTACACCCTTGCCGAGATGAGCAGGCTCGCCCAGCGGTCCTCGTGGGTGCTGGGGTACGTCCTTAATGGGTTGGAGGCCCAGAAAAGCTCGTGGCAACATGGAGTGGGCGTGGGCCAAGATATAGGGACGGGGGCCACGGGCGTCGACATGAAGGAGATCTCGGCACGGCTGCATCAGCGCCGGTCCTTGCGCGCCACGAAAGAGCCGGCTTCTCTGGACCTGGACGTCATCGCCTCGATGTTGCGCAGCGGAGGTCCCTTCTCCAAGTCGATTCCAGCATTTGAGGAGCGCACGGAGCAGGTGGAGATGGCCCTCGCCGTCGGAAAGGCCATCAACGAGGGACAGCGGCTCATCGTGGAGGCCGGTACGGGCGTGGGCAAGTCACTGGCATATCTCCTGCCCGCGGCGCTCTACGCGTTGATGAACGACAAGCGCGTCGTCATCTCCACAAACACGATCAACCTGCAGGAGCAGCTCGCGCATAAGGACCTGCCGGACCTGGTGAACACGCTGCGAGGCATGGATTCCGTGGACGCCGAGGAGCTGAAGTTCACGCAGCTAAAGGGTAGGGCGAACTACCTCTGTCTACGTCGATTCACTCACATGCGCTCCAGCGAGTCGCTGGCCGACAACGAGGCCCGACTGCTGGCGAAGGCCATGGTCTGGCTCAAGGACACGACTACGGGAGACCGGAGCGAGATAAACCTGGGCAATCGCAACAGCGCGGCGCCGTGGGAGAGGCTGTCCGCTCAGGGGGCAGTCGAATGCCTGAGCACGGGCGGGCCGTGCTTCTTACGCGCCGCCAGAGAGCGGGCCGCCGCCTCGCACATCGTGGTGGTCAATCACGCTCTCCTGCTATCGGACGTCATAGCGGGCGGAACGCTGATACCGGACTACGACATCCTAATCATCGATGAGGCCCACCATCTGGAAGACGAGGCTACCCGGCACTTTGGCTTCGAGCTTGCCCAGGGCAGGTTCGACGAGTACCTACAGTCGCTTAGCGGCGACCGAGGCCTTCTGAATGAGGCGGTGACCGCGTTTCGCACGGCCTCGGGCCTGGCCGAGCGAAGGCAATCGGTCCAGGCCATCGCGACGCATGTTGCCGAGCAGATGCCGCGCCTGCGGGACAGCCTTTCGCAGATGTTCGCCGCCATAAAGGTTGTGCTCGATGAGTCTGCCGAGGGAGGCAACGGGCAAGTCCAGGAGCTGCGCGTTACCAGCGGCGTCAGGTCGCAGCCTTCCTGGTCGGAAGCGGAGGTCTCCTGGCAGAATGCCGACATTCTCCTGGGGGAGCTTGGTGGCTCCCTGCGAAAGCTGTACGGTGGGCTGGAGGACTTGGCCAGCGCGAATCTGCTCAACTACGACGGCCTCATGATGGAGCTGGTCAACGCTCAGCAGGCCAACGCCGAGCTTCGCCAGAGGCTCACTGAATTCGTTCCACATCCCGATCCGGAGGGCATCTACTGGATCAGCCTCTCTTCGAGAAGTGGAGACATAATCCTTCACATGGCGCCCATTCACGTCGGAGACTCCCTGGAGGAGTCGCTCTTTTCTCAAAAAGAGTCCGTTGTCATGACGAGCGCTACCTTGAGCGCAAAGGGCTCGTTTTCGCATTTGGTCGAGCGCACTGGCTTTTCCGACGCCGAGGAGCTCCTGTTGGGCTCACCGTTCGACTATCCCAGGGCCGCGCTGGTCTGCGTGCCGCAAGACATGCCCGAGCCCAACTCGTGGGCCTACCAGGGGGCACTGGAGCAGGCGGTCGTCGATGCCGCCAACGCCGCGGAGGGGCGCACGATGGCCCTCTTCACGTCCCATGCCTCGTTGCAGGCGACCGCGACCGCCATTCGCTCGCAGCTTCAGGTCGATGGCATAAAGGTATTGGCCCAGGGACTCGACGGCTCGCCCGCACAGCTTCTGCGTCGTTTCCTTGACGACCCCAAGGCGGTGCTGCTGGGCACGTCCAGCTTCTGGGAGGGCGTTGACCTGGCCGGAGACGTGTTGAAGGTGTTGCTCGTGAGCCGGCTGCCGTTCAGCGTACCGACGGACCCGATCTTTGCCGCCAGGTCGGAGCTGTACGAGAGCTCGTTCAATCAGTACGCGGTGCCCCAGGCCATACTGCGACTGCGGCAGGGCTTCGGGCGCCTGATTCGCACCAAGACAGACAGAGGCGTCGCGATCATTCTGGACAAGCGCATCTCGTCCCGCGGCTATGGCAAGGCCTTTCTATCTTCGTTGCCCGAGACGGCCTACGCGGACTGCGCGCTCCAAGACCTGAAGAACGTTGTCGGCGATTGGCTGGCCGTCGCCGGTACGGTGCGATAGACGGTGCAGATCGAATTCGAGGGCACGTACGACCTCACGAGCACCCTGGAGTGCGGACAGGCCTTCCGCTGGCGGAGAGACGGCGACTGGTACAGCAGCGTCATATTCAATAACAACGTCAAGATCAGGAGGAACCGGAAGGGCGTGGAGTTCTGCTCCTCGCCTGACGACGAGCTTGCCCTGGAGCCTCTGGTGCGTGGCTATCTGCGGCTCGAAGACGACCTGGACGGCATCTACGCAAACATCAACAGAGACGAGCGCATAGGCGAGTCCATCAAGAGATTCACCGGCATGCGGATACTGAGGCAGGAGCCCTGGGAATGCCTCGTGTCTTTCATCTGCTCCGCCAACTCCAACATAGGTCGAATCAGCACAAACGTCGAAGACATCTCGACGAAATTTGGCCGAGCAATCAGGGTCAACGGCGACGTAAGGCACACGTTTCCGACGGTGGACGTGCTGGCAGAGGCGGGAGAGCAGCCGCTGCGAGACCTCGGGCTGGGCTTCCGAGCCAAGTACGTTTCCGCGACGGCCAGGATTATCGCAGAGGGAGGCCTCGACTTATTCGCGCTGCGTGAGGCATCTTACGACGAGGCGCTGGAGTCGCTGGTGGCGTTGCCCGGAATAGGCGACAAGGTGGCTAACTGCATAATGCTCTTCTCGTTGGACAAGCTCGAGGCCTTTCCCGTGGATGTCTGGATCGATCGGGCGCTGCGAGAGTGGTACCCGGCGGTCGCGGAAAAAAAGCTGACCAAGAAGGCCATGAGGCCCTGGGCGCAGGACTACTTCGGACGCTACGCGGGCTACGCGAACCAGTACCTGTTTCACGGACGTCGCCTGCAGGGAAAGTAGACCTAGCCTTTTCAAGTAGACCCGCCTCGGACGCGGCGTGAGTTCTTGTACCCCTGAAATCCCTGTGATACTCTAGCTGTAGTCGGGGAGTAGCGCAGTTTGGTAGCGCACCTGCATGGGGTGCAGGGGGTCGCAGGTTCAATTCCTGTCTCCCCGACACCGGACACCCCCCATTCGCCAGGGCCATGTAGGCGAAATGGGGTTCATATTGAGCCTTGGGTCTTATGGCGACGATCTCCTTCCCTCTGATTCTCACCTGGTCGAATACCTCCAAAACGAGCCTCTGTCTCTGAGCGTCCGAAACACCAGGGTGTCTCCAGAGGCAACGAAGATTATCTAGAAGCTTCTTAGCCCTTTGGATGTTCGGAA
>JADFKI010000307.1 GCA_022565015.1 Chloroflexota bacterium | reverse complement strand
GAGGCTCGGCCTTCGGTCCAGTCTCGGCCACATCGGGCAACTGCATTCTTTCTTCCACGGTGAATCTCCTGATCAGCAGTGTGGAACTATTTTACTCCCCGAGCAAGGGGATTTGTTCACAAACTCTGAGGCGGGTCTCGCCAGCTCAGGTCCCTCTCGGTTTCGATCTTAGTTTCATCGAGCTCTAGGCCGAGTCCCGGCTTGTCGATCCAGGACACCTGGATGACGCCGTCACGGGGCACGATGGGGTCCTTCAGGAAAAACTGGTGCACGGCGTTCCACTTGACGAGGAATTCCTGGACTGGGCATGTGCTCGGCGACTGCGATGCTATAAGGTGTGCCGTCGCGTATGACGAGTGCCCGTGAGGGACCACCGGAAGGTCGAAGGCCGAGGCCAGGTTGCAGATCTTGACCGCCTCGCTGATGCCTCCGCACCAGTATATGTCGGGTTGCAGCACGTCCATGGCCTTGTGCTCGACGATGTAGCGGAACCCCCACCTGGTGTACTCGTGCTCCCCTCCAGAAATCAGGATCGGAGAGTTTCGTTGGATCTCCTTGTAGCTCTCGAGCTTGTCCGCCAGGACCGGCTCCTCCAGCCAACGAACGTTGTATTCGGCAAGTCTGCGCGCCATGTTGATGGAGTATGGAACGTCCCAGCTGTTCCAGGCGTCCAACATGATGTCGACGTCTTCGCCGACACTGGCTCTCAACGTCTCCGCCAGCTTCAGGTTGCGCTTCATTCCGTCTGGGCCATCGGCGGGCCCGTCTCTGAAGAACCACTTGGTCCCTCGATAGCCCTGCGCGACCATCTCACTTGCGCGGCGGGCCACGTCCTCAGGCTCTATGGAATAGCCGAGAGCGCTGGCGTAGGCGGGAATCACATCCCTGCTGGGACCGCCCAGGAGTCGATACACCGGCTGGCCCAGCCACTTTCCCTTCAAGTCCCACAGGCCGCAGTCCACGACGCTTATGGCCATCATGTTTTCGCCCTTGCGTCCGTGAATCGAGCTGAGGTACATCTGGTCCCACAACGTCTCGATTGCTATCGGGTCGGCACCCACCAGAATGGGACGAAGCTTCGTGTCGATTATGAAGGCCTGATGGGTGTCCAGGGGTCCGCTGAGGCCGATCACACCCTCGTCCGTGTGAATCTCCAGGAACGTCGAGCGCATCTCGTATCTGCCGCCGCCGAGGCTGCGAGGATTTCCGGGGGTGCCCTGCTTCTTGTACTGGGGGTAGATGTCTTGCGGCCGGACCAGCCGCTCCTCCCAGAAAGGGTCCGCGTGCTCCATCGTACCCTGTAGCTCGCGAAGACGCAGGTCTGTTATCTTCATGGACTTACTCCGGCCCGGATTCCGATTCCAGGACGTGCCCGAGTCGAGGTTCTTAGCCTCCGGCCCGGCGTCAAATGGGCGCCTGTCATCGACAACGGAGTATACCACTCTTGAGGCGGCGATCGGGCGACAAGAGCTCGTCCCTGCGTCCGTTTCGTCGCGCAATTCTTGCTCCGAGGCAGCCATCGGCATGCCCGAACCCCGACTGGTGCCGGCCCGATTATTTTCGACCGGGGTCGGCCCTAATCGTTCGCTCAAGTGGCGCGGACAGTGACGTTCGAGGTAAAATGTGATCGTCATGGGATGCAAAACCGAACGCCCACTGGTCCTGACCATCGACGTCGGCAGCTCTTCGGTCAGGGCCGCGATATACGATGTCAATGCGCGTCGAGTGCCGGGACTGGAATCCCAGCTGGGCCACGAGCTGGTAACATCGCCCGACGGCGGCGTCACGGCGGACGCAGAGCATATCGCCGCGCTCGTGGAACAGGCGCTCGACATGGTTCTCGCGGCCGCCGGTGATGTCGCCGGCGATATCGCTGCCGTGGGCATGGACACCATTGCCAGCAGCGTCCTGGGAGTGGACGGCGACGGAAGTCCGGTCACGCCGGTCTACACCTACGCGGACACGCAGCCCACCGCGGAGGTCGCAGCCTTGAAGCGAGAGCTTGACGTGGCTCAAACCTACGGCCGGACCGGCTGTCCTCAACACACCTCTTACCTTCCCGCCAGAATCCTGTGGCTTAGAAATACGTTCCCCGAGCTGTCCTCCCGTCTAAGCCAGTGGGTAGACATCGGCGCGTTTCTCTATCGGAGGTGGTTCGGCAGAACGGTGCCGATGAGCTACTCCATGGCGTCGTGGACGGGCATGCTGGACCGCCGGAGGCTGGAATGGGACGCCGGCCTCATGGAGCACCTGTCCCTGTCCGCAGACGATCTGCCGCCGCTGGCCGACCACTCCAGTGGGCAGAGGGGCCTTGCGCCTGATTACGCTAGTCGCTGGCCTGCGCTCGCCGACGTGCCCTTTTTCCTGTCGATAGGAGACGGCGCCGGGGCAAACGTTGGCAGCGGGTGCGTCTCGGCAGAGAGCGTCGCCTTGACGGTTGGCACAAGCGGCGCTATGAGAATTCTCGTGCCGGACATCTCACCGAAGATACCCGAGGGCCTGTGGGGTTATCGGCTGGGAGATTCGACCCTCATCGGCGGCTCGTTGACCGACGGTGGCAGCGTATACGCGTGGGCTAGAGATACGTTGAACCTGCCGAAGGATGACTCCAAAGTCGAGGAGTTGTTACAGTCTTTACCTCCAGGCGCTCATGGGATCAGCTTTTTGCCGCTCTTTTCCGGCGAGAGAAGCCCTGGCTGGGCGGCGGACGCAACGGGCGTGATAAGCGGCCTCCGGATGTCCACGAAACCCATTCACATCCTCCAGGCCGCGCTGGAAGCCGTCGCGTACCGATTTGACCTCGTCTGGAGAATGCTGTTACCTTATGTATCTTATAATTGCCGGATTGTTGCCAGTGGAGGGGCCTTAACAGGGTCTCCATACTGGCTGCAGGTGATGGCGGATGTTCTGGGCCGGACGGTGACCGTATGCCTTGAAGACGAGGCCACGAGCCGGGGCACGGCGATTCTGGCCCTTGCGTCACTGGGATTATGGTCGAATCTCGACGTCCTGCCCGCCGCGTTGGGAGAGACGTTCGAGCCTGATCCACATCGGACTGAGCTGCATCGGAAGCTGGCGAAAGAGCAACAGATGCTTTATGACCGCGTAATCGCAAAGAGCTAGCTCTCAGGACACGTGTGTTACTGACGCATTATCACAAGTTGCTCAAACGTGATCGGTTTATATTATCTTAGGGATATGCGGTGGTAGAGGCGCTTAGACTAAGCAAGGGAGGCTACTATTATGACAGGTTCACTAAATTCTCTACAAGAGCTTCGTCGCCTGGGCCAGTCGGTCTGGTTCGACAATATACGTCGAGGATTCATCAAGTCGGGCGAGCTGCAGCAGCTGATTGACCAGGGAGTCACGGGCCTTACTTCCAATCCCACTATCTTCGAGAAGGCTATCAGCGGCAGCACGGACTACGACGACGCCCTGTTGATGTTGGCCCGTGACGGAAAGAACGCCGAGGAGATCTTCGAGGCGTTGGCGATGGAAGACATACGCGACGTCGCCGATCTGCTCCGTCCGATTTATGACGAGACCGAAGGCGTCGACGGCTATGCCTCCATCGAGGTCAGTCCTCACCTCGCGCGAAAAACGGACGAGACCATAGCCGAAGCCAGGCGGCTGTTCGCTGCCCTCGATCGCCCAAACGTCATGATAAAGGTCCCTGGAACGCCCGAGGGCGTGCCCGCCATTCGCCGGCTAATCAGCGAGGGAATCAACGTAAATGTGACCCTGATCTTTGGCGTTGCCACATACGAAAAGGTGGCCGAGGCGTACATCAGAGGACTTGAGAGCCGCAAAGCCGCGGGGCAACCTTTGCAAGGCGTCGCATCCGTGGCGTCCTTCTTCATCTCCCGAATCGATGCAGCTATCGATGCGGACCTGCCTCCGGACT
>JADFKI010000061.1 GCA_022565015.1 Chloroflexota bacterium | reverse complement strand
GCCGTCGCGCCGGGCAGGGTGATGGAGTGGTCCCCTCCCAGTATAATTGGTATGGCTCCCGCCTGAAGGGCCTGAGTCACCTTCAGCCGTATAGCGTCGTGGCTCAATTCAAGGGAGCTTGGCGGGCAGTTGGCATCGCCGAAATCCACGACCTTGAGCACCTGAGTGGGATACACGTCCAGGCCCATGTGATAGAGCTTGTCGTTGGGGTTGCCGAAGTACGCGGCCTGACGGATGGCGCGCGGGCCGAACCTCGCTCCGGGCCGGTTGACGACACCCATGTCGACGGGCGCGCCCAATACCGCCACGTCGGCCTGCATCTCCCGTAGCTCCTCTGCCGTAAGGGCGAACGGGGCATGGATGTAGGTCGATATACCCATGTATGCCGGCTGATATTCCGGACCCTGCAAATCGGGCACGATATACGCTCCTGTTCGTCTGATTCCTTGCGGTCTGGGCGGGCCAACACTTGAGGCGGTCTGATCTGACCGATATCGGGTGAGTCCCATATTACTCAATCACGACTCATACGGACAGCCTGGAGTAACCGGGTTCGATATTCGCCGCCGGCGCCACCTGGACCGGTAATATGTGAAATTGGTAACTATTTGGTGCTCATGAGTTCAATAAGTAAGGGTCTCTACCATTCCCATGCCGTCCCCATATGCCTTATAATCTATTTGGCGAAGTCTCGAATGAAAAAGGGCAGGTTACGATCTTGGGTGGACTGTTCTCCGACATGCCTACTCTTTTTGTCGCAACGCTCATAGGCTATGTGCTTGGCGCGTTGCCTATTGCCAGTTATATCGGAAAGCGGCACGGCGTCGACGTTTTTTCGGTGGGCACAGGCCTTACGGGCGCGTCGAACGTCCGGCGGCATGTTGGCAACCTGCCGGGCGGCTTTGTTCTTCTAGGGGACATCGGCAAGGGAGCGTTGGCGATCATCGTGGCCAAGCTTCTAGGCGTTAGCGGCCTGTGGCTTATGATCCCCGCGGGGGCGGCGATCATCGGTCACTGGAGGTCTGTATTTACGGGCTTCCGTGGGGGAGACGGGATGGCGACGCTTGCCGGAATCATAATCGCCGTTTTCCCAGTATTCGGGTTCGCGGCGGTGGTGGTGTCAACGATTATCTCTCTGGGCGGACAGAAGATGCCCTACTCGTCGCTGCTCAACGTAGTCTTTGGCTATAGCACGCTCATGGCGCTGAATCTCACCTACTATGGCGACATGGTCATGACCATGGGCATAGGAATCCTCTCCGCGATGGTGCTGGTCTATGCCACTTTTGGCCACTTTCGACGAAGACGCCGCGGCGATTGGAACGAGCTTGATGACCCCGAAGGTTCGGAAGGTGCGACGGAGCCAACCAGCCTCGGCCAATGAGGCCTACGGCCCGGACCAAACCTTATGGCTGCGGTAGCGGCCGTTTCAACGTAAGGAACGACGGCTACTGTTCAAGCGAAACGCACGTGATCGTCCTGACCACGCCCTCGAGATGGTGAATCTCGGTCGTGACCACCTCGTTGATCTGATTCAGGTCCGCGGCCTCCAGGACTGCGATGACATCGTAGGGACCCGTCACCCTGTCCGCATCAGTGACGTCTGAGCGGCCCCTCAACTGTTTGACCAGGTTAGTAGAGTGGCCCGCGGCCATTTCGATGAGAACGTAAGCTCTGACCACTTGATTACCTCCTGTTCAACTGATTGACAGATGATTTCCGTACGCGAGGACGTCCACCTTCCGATGTATATTAGGTATCGGGCCTCGAAAAGGCAACCGCCATGCGACCAGGCCGCTCGAGCCTTACCAGTTCGTGAACGCACCGTCGTTTCGTCGCAACAAGGGTGACCAGCCCGACTGCGGCGGGTCTACGCGGCGCGACTCCACGACATCCTCATCGAAATCGACACCAAGCCCGGCTGTGTCCGGCGTCACGAAGGCGTAGCCGTCTTCCCATCCGATCTGCTTCGGAAACAGGTCCGTGCCGAAGCTTCCAGGACGCCGTGGCATCTCTTGCACGCCGACGTTGGTTGAGGCCATGCACAGGTTGACACACGCCGCGGCGCTGATGGGCCCAAGGGGATTGTGGGGAACTATGTCAATGTAATGCGTTTCCGCCCAGTGGGTGATCTTCAAGGCCTCCGTGATGCCGCCGACGATACAGAGGTCGATTCTGGCGTAGTTGATGAGCTCTTCCTCGATGACTTCGCGGAACGCCCACTTGTTTGACCACTGCTCACCGGCCGCAATCGGCAGAGAGACGTGGCGGGCGAGGGTACGATAGCTTGCCGGGTTCTCTGAGCGCAAAGGGTCCTCGATGAAGAAGGGGTTGAACTGCTCAAGGGCTCGACACATCGTGACGACGTGGGCGGTGTCCAACCTGGTGTGAACGTCGAAGCAGATCTGGATATCGGGGCCGACGGCCTCCCTCACCCTGGCCATCTGCTCCTCGGCTATCCTGATAGACTCGACCGGCTCCAGAAGGCCGTCGCTTCCACGGTACTCAAATACGCCGCCCGTCTCGGGCTGACCCCAGCGGACGAACTTCCAGCCCTCTTCCACGTGCTTCTTGCAGCTCTCGACCAGCGCATCGGTCGTGGGCCCCTGCGAGTGGGGATAGCAGACGACCCTGTCTCTCACCGGACCTCCCAGCAGCTTATAGACGGGCATGTTCAGCGCCTTGCCCTTGATGTCCCACAGGGCGATGTCGATGGCGCTTATGGCACAGGAATACACCTTGTCCGCTGGAAAGAATCCGCCCCGGAACATGTGCTGCCACAGCCGCTCGGTGCTGAACGGGTCCTCACCGACGACGACCTGCGAGAGGTGCTCGATGGCCTTGCCGACGGCCCCACCCCAGTTTCGGATGCCCACTTCGCCGAGGCCGTAGATGCCCTCGTCGGTCTCGACCTTTACGATGAAATAGTGGCGGCCGTCGCCGTCGGCCACCGAGAAGCTCTTTATGTTGCTGACCTTCATTTGCTTCCTCCCCTTGCCTGCGAGCGTGTCTGCCTGCGAGGCCGCCATAAGATAGCCCAGGCAAAGGGCGGGGTCAAGCACTTTGTTCTCAGTCTGGGACGCGAAATAATCGAGGTAGAGCCATGCTGCGTACCGACGTCACTCCGGCGCCTAGCACCCGTCGAATTTATCGCGAATATTCTGGTACACTTGCGGCATGACAAGATCCGAGTTTGAGAGACTGGTGAGGCAGGCGATTGGCGAGATCCCCGAGGACCTTCGCCGTCATCTGGACAACGTGGACCTCGTCGTGGAAGACAGGCCCTCCAAGGGGCAGCTCGTCGGCTCCGGCATCGAGAAGGACGACCTTCTGCTGGGCCTGTACGAAGGGCTTCCGCTCACTGAGCGGTCTGACTACGGCATGGTGCTGCCAGACCGGATTACGCTATTTCAGGAAGTCATCGAAGAGGTGTGCGAGAGCCGAGATGAGGTCGTCCAGGAGGTGCGTGATACCGTTATCCATGAGATCGCCCACCACTTCGGCATAGACGACGACCGCCTACATGAGCTGGGGATCTAGCTTTTCCTCCTAACGCTCTCGGAGCATGGACAGCTTGCCGCCTGCATGTGTCCGGAAAGCAACGGTAGGCTAAAGGACCTCCAGGCGGTCGCCCTCGATTACCAACGTATGCTCCCGGAATCGGACGGTCGCCTTTGAGATGCGACGCAGCTCACGACATACCTGGTCTATGCGACGCTCGACCTCCGTGCCAAAGTCCATCGAAACGCCGCCGGTCGTGGACTCCCCCCACAGGTCCCTCTGAGGCCGTCCCTTAACATAGTCCAGGAACCGCTCCATCAGGGCGTAGAAAGACTGCTCGGAAATCTGGTCCAGCGAGACGTCGCTCGTTGGGTCCGCAAAGTGAAAACGAAGGGAGAGCGTCTCCGCGCCGGAATTCATGGACATGAGCAGTATGGGCTGCGCCTGTTGGGAGAAGGCCTGACGAGTCCCCTCGCCGTTCCTGGCGACCTCTCTGATCGCGGCCTGGACGACCCGCAGCAGTGTGGAAAGGTAAGAGACGGGCAGCTCCACGGCATGAAGCGATATCTCCAGAGAGTAGCCGGACGCTGTAGACTGATCACGTGTCTCCGAGCCTGTCCTTGTTGCCATCCCACTCTCCGCGCCGAGCCGTTCAAGCGAATCGGCGCTATCTTAACACCCTTGCGTCTCCAACGCGTCGGGTAATGCGCTGGGCGTCGAGGTAGTCCATCAGTGCCAGGGCGTACTTGCGACTGGTGCCGAACAGGTCGCGGACGTCCGCAACGGTTATCTCGCCGCTCTCACGGATGTGGGAGGATATCTTCGCGACCATCTCCTGGTATGCGGCGGATGAGAACACGACGCTCTCGCTCACGCGCACGACCTTGCCTTCGTCGGAGAGAAGATTCAGGATATCTGCGTCCAGGGGAGCGTCGGTGGGGGGCGAATAGGGGCTCGACTCCAGGCCCTTAAGGTAGGATGCGACGGCCCGCTTCTGCTCATCGCTCATCTTAGGCTCGTAGCCGGGGAGGCCAAGCAACGCCCCGTTCTCGGCTATTACGCCGTCCTCCTCCAGCTTGAGCAGCGCGTGATTGAATACGTTTGCGGTCATGCCGAGCCTGCTTCGAATCTCCTCTTTCGGCGCGCCCCTACGTAGAGGAAAGAGGCTATAGTAGCTCTCCAGCTCGCTTCTCGCCTTGGCCACCACGCCGTCCCATCCAGAGGCAGTGTAGAAATGCATGCCGGGGCCGACGTCGCCCGTGCCCATCTTGATAACCAGCCCCTCTGCCGCCATCTCCTCCAGCTCTGCCTTGGCCGCTTCGGGCTGCATATTCGCGCGGTGGACGAGGTCGCGGAACTCGCTTGGCATGGAGCCTTCGATGGTCTGCACCAGAACGTCTCTGTCGGAGCCCATCTCCATGACGGCGAGCCTGTCCAGCAATGCAGCGTTGTTGCGACGGTGGCGCCTCGCATTGGTCTCAACGATATTGCCGCCGCCCAGGGTCGTCTGGTTCGAGCGAATTACGTAGTAGTCGCCTTTTACGACGGCCAGCGGGGATTCGAGCTTTAGCTGCGCCCAGGTGGTCTCGCCAGGCAAGACCGTATCGCCCTCGAGAAGCCGCAGCCTCCCTATTACCTCATTGCTGCCCGAATGCACGGTGACGAACATGTTGTGCCTCAGTGGAAGGGGAGCATCGGGAATGACTCTCAGGCGCACGTCGATGGCGGTGGTCGGGCGCAGCCAACCCGCCGTCGTAAGCACCTCGCCGCGACTAATCTCGTCCTGGGAGATGCCGATGAGGTTGGCGGCCACACGCGTGCCGGGAGAGGCCTCTTCCTGCTTCTCACGGTGAGTCTGAATACCGCGGATGCGCGTGGACTTGCCGGATATCGCGAGCTCGACCTCCTGTCCCACCTTCAGGCTGCCGTCTATGAGGGTGCCGGTGACGACGGTGCCGAATCCCGATATCGTAAACGCACGGTCTATAGGCAATCGAGGCCTGCCCACGTCCCTTTTGGGAGTCGCCTCGCCCAACAGCCCGTCGATGCCGTTTATGAGCTCCGGCAAGCCCTCGCCCGTTTTGGCGGAGACGGGATAGATGTCTGAGCCCTCCAGGACGGTGCCTTCGAGGACCTCGAGTATGTCCGAGGACACCAGATCCAGCCATTCGTCTTCCACCAGGTCCTTCTTTGTCAGCGCCACTATGCCACGGGGTATCTGCAAGAGGTCCAAGATGGCCAGATGCTCTCTGGTCTGAGGCATGACGGCCTCGTCCGCGGCGACGACCAGAAGGCCCATGTCGATGCCGCCGATGCCCGCCAGCATGTTGTTGACGAAGCGCTCGTGGCCGGGAACGTCGATGATGCTGACCTCGTTGCCGCTGGGCAGCTGAAGCCAGGCGAAGCCGAGGTCGATGGTCATGCCGCGCTCTTTTTCCTCGCGCAGGCGGTCCGGGTCAATGCCGGTGAGCGCCTCAACGAGCGTGGACTTGCCGTGGTCGACGTGACCTGCCGTTCCGATTACAAACACTAGGCGACCCCATGTTCTACTTCAGTCCAAAGAATAACATAGCAGGCACAGGCCATCAATTTGCGAATCAAAAACGCGCCGGGCTTTCGGGCCCCGCAGGTTAGTGTTATTCTGACAGAAGTCTAAGATAAGTCATCGATTGCTTTCCATACTATATGTCGATGCCTCACCCCAGGAATAAATTCAGGGCCTTGTGTAAGCAACTCCAACGGCACTGGAAGGAGTTATTGATATGCAGGACGCAGTTATAGTCAGTGGCGCTCGGACGCCCGTCGGACGGTTCGGTGGGGCCTTCAAGGACGTTTCCGCAGCCGACCTCGGCGCGGAGGCGATCAAGGCGGCGGTCGCACGGGCCGGTATTACGCCCGACCAGGTGGATGAGGTCGTAATGGGCAACGCGTTACAGTCCCAGGAGGCCGGCTACGCCGCGCGGCTCTCCTCTTTGCGCGCCGGAATTCCCGAGGAGACGCCGACGATCGCCGTAAACCGACAGTGCTCGTCCGGGCTCGAGGCCATCAACATGGCCGCGCAGCTCGTTCGCACCGGCGAGGTCGAAATCGTCGTTGCCGGCGGCACCGAAAACATGAGTCAGGTGCCTTTCCTGCTAGGATTCGAGGCACGTTTCGACGGACTGAAAATGGGCCATCCCAATATGAGGGATGCACTTATCGAAGGCCTCGGCTGTCCTGTAAACCTCTATCACATGGGAGTCACGGCTGAAAACGTCGCCGATCGTTTCGAGGTCAGCCGAGAGGACCAGGACGAGATGGCCCTGACCAGCCACCAGCGAGCCATAAGCGCCATAGAAAGCGGCCGGTTCAAAAGCCAGATCGTCGAGATCAGCGTGCCGCAGAGGCGGGGCGACCCCGTAATCGTCGACACGGACGAGGGCCCCAGGGCGGACACCACGTTGGAGCGGCTTGCTCAGCTCAAGCCCGTGTTCAAGAAGGACGGCTCCGTAACCGCCGGAAACGCGTCCGGCATCAATGACGGTGCGGCGGCCGTGGTGCTAATGTCGGCGGAAAAGGCGGCGCAGTTGGGCATCAAGGCCAGGCTGAAATGGCACACGAGAGGCATCGCCGGCGTAGACCCGGCCATCATGGGCATCGGCCCCGTGCCTGCCGTGCGCAAGGCATTCGAGAAGTCCGGCATGAACATCGGCGACATTGACCTCGTCGAGCTGAACGAGGCGTTCGCCTCACAGGCGCTCTACTGCATGCGGGAATTGGACATGGACCACGACAAGACCAACGTCAACGGCAGCGGCATCAGCCTGGGACATCCCGTGGGCGCGACGGGGGCCATCATGACCGTCAAGCTCATGGAGGAGATGGACATGCGAGACGGCGAGCTAGGCCTTGTCACGATGTGCGTCGGCGGAGGGCAAGGCGTGGCGACGATCTTCGAGCGCGTTGGATGAGGGCCCTGTCAATGCACTAAAGGAGGTGAATGCGTCAGGTCTTTCGCATTCTTATCATCACAACACACGATACTTGTAATTCCGCGTAGGCTCGTGACAGAAGTCACAAGGTGTGGTACCCTTGCATATAGTGACGGAAATCACAATGCGTTGATTCTTCGTCACCGCATTTGACAGAATTGTCCAGGTGGAAAGCGAAGGGCAGGGTGGACCAGATAGTCGGCTTTATAGAGGCTGTCTGGTTAGGTAGAAGGAGGTTTCGCTTTGGATGTATCGCAGGTAATGGAATCCAAATTTAGCACCGTCGGCCTCGAGGAGACGGTAGCGCAGGCGGCCCAGCTCATGAGTGAGGCCGGCACCGGATGCCTGATCGTGGTCGACGGCGAGGTTCCGGCGGGAATCATCACGGAGAGGGACATGGTCCTTGGTTGCCTTATCGACGGCCACGTCTCATGGGAATGCCAGGTCTTCCGGCACATGTCGATCATCACCGAATATGCGTATCCGGAAACGGGCATAGGCGAAGCGCTCATACTCATGCTGGACGACCAGATCAGCTTCCTGCCCGTCGTAGACGAAGACAGGCTCGTGGGCCTCATTACGTCCGACAGCGCCTCAAGGGCAATGGACGTCGCCGACGAACCTCAGCCAATATTCTCAGAGAGCGCGGCCGGCGCGTACTAGTTTATATTTCGAAGCGGACTACGGGACCAGTCAAGGGCGGGTAGGATTTCCCGCCCTTTGCTATTTCAGATACATCGCGAAATCCGCGAGAACGGACCTCCCCGCCGGGCAAGTCGGTCTCATCCAGTCCGGTGAAGCGGAAATTCGACCTTCTGACGATCCGCCTTCGTTACCCGTGACTTCGAGCTGGGCTGTCACGGCTTTCGTTGTCTACGGAGTCGGAAGGGAGTATGTTTATGAGAGCGATGGCCAAGGCTATCGTATCCTGAACATTGGAACGTATGGCAACCAGCTCATCCCCTACAATTCCTGACCGGTCGGCAAACAGGCTCTGGACGCCCGACTTCGTCATCAATCTCCTGACTGGGCACTTTCTCTTTGCCAGCTACACCTCGCTTTTCACGATCATTCCGCCCTACGTCCTTGACAGGGGCGGCCAGGAGTGGCAGCTGGGGATCGTCGTAGGCTCGTTCGGCCTGGTTGGTCTGCTAATACGGCCCTTCGCAGGACGCTGGACTTACGAGTTTGGCGCCAAGCGAATCGTGATCTGGGGAACGATCGTGTTTGCCGTTGCGAGCCTCCTCTACATACCGGCGCCAAACGTGTGGATGCTGGTGCCCGTTCGCATTCTGCAGGGCGTTGGCCTGGCTATAGCGCCCGTGGCGACCAGCACCATCGTCGTGGACCTGGCCCCCGAGCGGAGGCGGGCTGAGGCCATGTCTTATATGGGCAACGCCATCGCGGTGTCCAATCTCTATGCCCCTGTGCTGGCGTTCTGGCTTCTCAGCCAGTTTGGGTTCACTTCGAGTTTCCTATTCTCGGCGGGCACCGGCTTTCTCGGCGTGGTCCTGGCTATGGGCATGTCTTCCGCCAGAATCAACGCACGGGCGGCCAGTCCATCGGTTGACCCCAACGTCAAGATTCCGCTCATTGCCGGAGGCGCGATCTTCCCGACGATCATCTTTCTTAGCTACACCCTGACTACCGCCCCCGTAAATACCTTTCTTCCGCTGCTCGCCCTGGAGAGAAGCCTGGGGAATCCCGGACTGTACTTCACGGTGTTTTCCCTGACGTCCATGTTGAGCATGTTGATCAGCGGTGCCGTATCGGATAGGGCCGGACGCGCCACCGTGATAATACCCGGGCTTTTTCTGACGGCCGTGGCCATGTTTTTGCTGATGGGCGCCGACAATAGGGCGATGTTTCTGTCTGCGGGATTTCTAGCCGGCGTAGGCTTTGGGCTCATCCAGCCGGGAATGCAGTCCCTGGTGGTGGACAGGGTGCCGGCGCGAGAGCGAAGTGCGGCACTGGCGACACTCCAGCAGGCGTGGGACATCGGGGGCAGCGGCGGCTCGTTCATCATGGGGCCCATCGGAGGCGCTCTTGGTATCGGCGCGACCTTCGCCATGGTCGGCGTCGGCGCGTTGGCGGGAATGTTCGGCTTCGCAATAGGCAATAGCAGGAAACGGGCCGACGACAATGATTAAGAATCCGTCAAACCAGGTGGTACGTCGGGTCAGAGATAGGCCGTCATTGCGCACGGGGATTCGTCCAGACTTTTTCAACCCGCAACATGGGGCATCCTGCCGTCATTCGTACCGTTGAGGATTTTGCTTCAACTCCCCAAGAAAGTCATCGACAATCCGTTCCAGACGATACCCCGGTTGCCATCCCCATTCGTTTCGCGCGTTGGTGTCATCAAAAGGCCTTATGGCCTCGTCCAAGATTGCCTGAAGCTCCGGGTCGGGCTTAAATTCTATCTTCGCGTCGGGCAACTTAGCCCTAACGGCGTCGGCAAGCTCTCCCGCGCTTGGAGAAGGCTTCACCCCGTCAATGTTGTAGTTCACGGTCTTTATGCTCTCCACAGGCGCCTCTGCAAGCATGATCGCCGCTTGGCCGGCTTCCTTGATGTACATCACGGGAACTCTTGTATCGGGATTCACATTGATAGTGAACGGATTTCCCTTGGCACACTCCTCAATCACCCAGGACGTATACTGTACCGCGCCGGGCGTTCGAGCACCCGGCCCTATGACGGATGGATACCTTATGCATCGGAAATCGACGGCATACTTTCTCCTGTAAAACAGGCCCATTTGCTCGCCAAATACCTTGGTAACTCCATAGAAAAGCTGCGGGCGCTGGAGCGTGAAATCGTCGATTACGTCTCCGTGAATGCCTGAGCCGTAAACGCTGATCGAGCTCGAGAAAATCACCTGCCTTACATCGAACAACCTTGCTGCCTCGAGCACGTGAAAAGTCCCCATAGCATTGGTATGAATGGCGGCTGCCGGATCCGCGTCGGAAGGCAGCGATAGCATGGCTCCAAAATGGTAGATTACCTCAGGCCGGGCTGCCTTGACTGCATCGAGCACGTGGCTGAAATTGCCGAGATCGCCACTGATAAGCTCTACCTGGTCTGCTACATCGTCGAGCAGCCTCATGTTGGGGTTGCGGCTGAATATGAACGGACGCTTTTCTCCGCCTGCCAGAAGTCCGTGCACGACCTCCGCGCCGATAAATCCAGCGCCTCCAGTCACCAGGGTGCTCATGATACCGTCCTCCGCCAGCAATGTGATGTCATAATTCAGGACTTTGAGACCCCGAAGACTCGACTCTAGGCCAACCTCGTCGCTGGGACCATAGGCCTTTCCCGAATGAGTATTGTGAACGCCATGCCGACTGCTGATAGCGCGAACATCAAGATAAAGGCCTCATCGTAGCTTCCCCAGGTCTCGAACATTACCCCACCTATGAAGGCCCCAAGCCCACCCCCGATGTGGTGGACCATCGTTATCAAGCCACTGATGGTCCCGAGGCGTTGCTTACCGAATATGTTGCCGGCGAAGATCACCGTAAGCGGCGCCGTGATGAGGAACGTGAGACCGTACAGCAGCGCGAATACGATGATGGCGGCCGTGCTTTGGAAGTAGACGATGAACCCGAATATTGCGATGCGCAGTAAAAAGCAGAGGGCGGTTGGAAACACGGCACCGAACCTGTCGGACATCGCTCCCGACAATAACACGCCCACAAGGCCCATCACACCCATCAGCGCAAGCATGTTCCCGGACAGCACCGGGCTTACCCCCTGGTCCAGCGCAAACGCCACGATGTGGGTCGCGACGAAAAAGTCCTGCAGTCCACAGACGAAAAAAACGGCCAGCAAGACCCAGAACTGCCGGGAGCCGAGCACGGCTCTCATGGGAAGGGCCGCCGGCACGGGCCCGGTGGCTTCAATCACATCTTGCTCGACCGCAACTTCCTGCCTGTTGCTCGAGCCAGGTCGGATGAGAATGAGTGCGACTGGTACGAGTATTACCAGGTTGGCTATACCCAGAACTACGTACGTGGTGCGCCAACCAGCGATGGCCAGCAGCGACGCAAGCAGGGCGATTATCACCAGCTGCCCGACGGCGTTGCCTGAAACGGCCGCGCTGGTGGCGATTCCTCGTCCTCGTTCGAACCAGCGAACAATCAGAACGCCGATAATCGCCGTGGACGTTCCGGCGTTGCCTATGGCGTAGATGACGCCATAGAACAGTATAATCTGCCACGCCGCGTTTACGATTCCCATCAGGCTTAGGCCGATGGCCGCGACGATACCGGCGCTCGCGAGGATGTAGCGCATATCGTGGCGGTCTACCAGCCTGCCAAATATGGGCAGGGCGACGGCCAGCACGACCATGAACGAGGCGACGGCCAGCGACAGAGAGGAGCGACTCCATCCCAGGTCTTCGCTCATGGGTTTGAGCATCAGGCCAAAGGCGAATCGGGACCCACCACTAAAGAACAGGACAACGAATCCTGCTACAAGGATTACCCAGCGGCTCTGGAATCTTCCTACCATATTCGCCTCATCGCCTGGCGGCGCAAGCTTAGCAGCCGCATGCAGGGCGGTCAATCCGGCAGACGTTCAACCCATGCGCCGGGACTCGGGTCGGCGCCTTCCAGGAACATTGTGAAATAACTCCCAACTCGCTGTCCCGCTGTGCTAAAATCGTTTGGGCCAAATGCCTGCATAACCCCTAGGAGTAGCGTCGTGAACCTGCGTATCCCCGGTCCTATACCGGTCCCGAAAGAAATCCTTGAATCGATGTCCAGGCCAATGATCAATCATCGAGGGCCCGAATTTAAGGAAATCCTTTATCGCACGACGGACCGACTTAAGCAGGTATTCGAAACCAAGGGCGACGTTTACATCCTGACCGCATCGGGCACGGGAGCCATGGAGGCTGCCGTCGTCAACACCCTGTCCCGCGGCGACAAGGTATTGAATGTGACCGTAGGGGTTTTCGGCGAGCGTTTCGGTGAGATCGCCGAGGTGTACGGCGCCCAAGTCGAGACGCTGGCCTTCCCATACGGCACCGCCGTCGACACGGAAGAAGTTCGCAAGGTGCTCAGTCAACAGCCTGACATCAAGGCGGTTCTCGTCACTCACAACGAGACGTCCACGGGAGTTACAAACGATCTGGAGGCCATCGGGAAGGTCGTAAAGGGAGAGTTCGACAAGCTCCTGCTCGTGGACGGAATTAGCAGCGTGTGCTCCCTTCCTCTGAGCGCCGATGCGTGGGGGTGCGATGCCATAGCCACCGCCTCGCAAAAGGGGTGGATGCTCCCGCCGGGCCTCGCTTTTCTTAGCTTCAGCGAGCGCGCGTGGCAGGCGCATGCCGAGTCGGACATGCCTAAGTTCTACTTCGATATGGCGCAATACAAGAGGTACTTGGAGATCGGCCAGCCACCCTATACGCCATCGATATCAACGATGTTCGCCCTGGACAACGCATTAGATAAGATACTCCAAGAGGGCATGGGCAGCGTATTCGAGCGGCACGCAACTATTGGGCGGCTGACGCGGGACGGCGTCAAGGGTCTGGGCCTGTCCCTATTCCCCGACGAGCTCGTCGCCTCCGATACCGTAACGGCGGTGAAGATACCCGTAGGCGTGGATGCGGGCCTGCTAATCGGCAGAGTGAAAGAGGACCACAACGTGGTGATCGCCGGTGGCCAGAAGTCGCTAAGCGGCAAGATCTTCAGGATCGGGCACATGGGGCGGACCACTGACGACGAGATAGAGCAGACTATCGCGGCGCTTGCCAAGGTTTTGCCCAAGGTTGGCTTCAAGGCTGCCCGGGTGCCTGCCGGCGGGTAATTACCAGCCTGTGTGGAAATTGCGACACATCCGATAGCGTTTGTGTCGCGATCTCATGAGAACCGACACCTCTCCACCAAGCCTTGCCTGAATCACCGAAGGCCCCCGGGAGCCAGATCGTCGAATACGGGCCGCGCACAATCGGTCCAACCGCCTTCCGATTCCCCTCTCCCATGCACCAGCGTGATCCGGAATGCCTCATATGATGTCCTCGGCCTTACTTCAATGCGAGTCGAGTGGATGCTAAGATTCTTCGGGTACGAGGACGAGGTGACGACATGGCAATGCCCGAAATGCAGAAGGTTATATCCGCTCTGCGGATGCTTCTCGCCGAGGTAAACAGGAAAGAGGACGAGTTCAAAGCCCTGATAAGGCAGTTCAAACGTCAGCTGGAGCGCGCTCCCAGGCACGCCATACATGGCGGGAACCCGGTTGAGACCACCCTGAACATGATGGGCGAGATACAGGAGCGGCTGGACAAGGTGGAGACGATGCAACGGCACCTGCTGGCCATGAAGCGCCAGGCCGAAAACGAGCTGGAGGCCCTGAGCATTACCGGAAAGATCGAGGAGGCCAAGAGGGAGCTCGCCGCGATGAAGTCTTCTCATACGTCGGGTGAAGACGTGAAGCAGATGAAGATCGACGAGTTGGAGCGTTTCATCGAGGATGCGAGCGCCCGGGCGGGTGAGGCGATTACGGAGAATTTCTATTCGTCGGAACTCTAGCCCCATTTCGGATACACGTTAAGAAAGTAAAGAGGCGAGCGCAATGCTCGCCTCTTCTTTATTCCATCAAATCAAGTCTCTACGCGGGCGCCGCGTCTGCCGTTGGTGGCGTCTGTGATGCGAGCAATTCATCAAGGTGTTCGGCTTCGATAGTCTCGTTCGAGATGAGGTATCTCGCCAGCCGGGATAGCTTGTCCTTGTGACTGGTTAGCACTTTTCTGGCATTCTGATAAGCCCCGTCGATGAGACTTCGGACCTCTTCATCGATCGCATGCGCCACTCTATCGCTGTAGTCGCGCTGCTCGTGCAGGTCCCTGCCCAGAAATACGAGCTCCTCGCGTTTGCCGAAGGTGCGCGGGCCCAGTTTCTCGCTCATGCCGTATCTCGTGACCATTGTCCTTGCGATATTGGTCGCCTGCTCCAGGTCGCTGCTTGCGCCGGAGGTTATCTCATCGAAA
>JADFKI010000060.1 GCA_022565015.1 Chloroflexota bacterium | reverse complement strand
GAGGTGCTTGCCGGCCCCACGGTCCTGGCCGCCGGTCCCTGGCCTGGACTCTTCCGGCGCTGGATTCCGCAGCCGGCTCTGCCTGTTCGCCCGGTCAAGGGCCAGAGGTTGCTCGTCCGAAAACCGGGGTTCTTGCCAAAAATACTCGTTCACAGCTTCATGGGGAGCAACGTCCCGCAGTCCGACGGCTCCATCCTGATAGGGGCGACCCGACACGAAGGCGAGTTCGATCAGGAGATTACCGTCGATGCGGTCTCGACCATCCTGTCGAACGCGACGACTATCCTGCCTGTCCTGAGAGACTCGATACTTGTTCAAGCCACTGCGGGGGTAAGGCCCGGATCGCCCGACGACGTGCCGATAATGGGGCCGATCCCCGGATGGGAAGGCTTGAGCGTGGCCTCGGGTCATGACGCCGTCGGCGTGATGTTGAGCCCTGAAACGGGCCGGCTCATGGCGGACTACATAGCCACGGGCGATGCGACTGCACTGAGGCCTTTCAACCTTGCGCGGTTCGATACGTAGACCTTAGTGCCGGCTCTGCGCGTCTAAGCGGCTGCTATTCGTCCAGGTCTATTACGGCGTGAACGGCTTCTTCCGCGTAAGCCTGGTCGGCGATTGCGATGACTGCGTCTTCTTTGGTTGCGCCGACACGACCCGCATTTTTGGCTATGTAGCTTAATCCCTCGGCGCGCCTGTCCTCGAATACAGCGCCGACCAGAAATGCCGCGACACCGAATCTGATGTTCTCGCGACCTTGAATCAGGTTGCTGAACGACCAGGGATCGAGATTCGCCAACGGACCGGCGCCGGAATAGTAGGATGGCTGCAACAGAACTTCGACCCCCAGCGCGTCGTAATGCTCGATCAGCGTGTGATGGAACCCGTCCCAACAAATAGCCGTGCCGATCCTCCCGATTCTCGTATCTACCGCTTTTAGCTCACTCAGCGGACTCCCTGTGGTGAAGCGGTCCTCGCCTTCTGGAATGTTCACCTTGGACGTTCGATCAAGGCATACTCCGCGAGGTGAAAACAGGTAAGACGTATTGCGGATTTTCTCTTCGTCCAGCACCAGCCGACCGCCCATATGCGGATTATCCTCCATTTTTGGCAGGTAGGTGCTGCCTGCGGAGACATAGGCGTCATACTTGGTGGCCAGCGATGAAAAGGTCTGCATATAATTTCTCTCGGCCTCGAGGGCGTTGTCCGCGAATAGGAGCTGAGAGACAAAAGCTTCGTAGTCCAAGTCCCCCGATTCAATCATGCGGTCTCGATTAAGCTCCGTAATCCTTCGGATGGCCTGTTCGAAGCTCGACTCGTTCTTCAACTCGTTCCAATAGAAGGGGACGAAGCCGAGATACATTCCGACGGCCTCAGGGAAGCAGACCAGGGTTGGCAGCGCGGGGTCAACGTCCGCCATAGCCATCTCCATGAGCAATCCCATCTTTCGATCAAAGAACTCCGGAGTGGAGTAGTCATCAAGCTCTGTCTTGGCCTGCACGGCAACCAAATTAATTTTCAAATGGAGGCGCTTTCTTTATTTTTCAGAGGTTCAAACACCTGCGTGCGTTTCTCAGGAACATGAAAATCGTCCAGTCTTAATATCATATGCCTCCCGGCACGCCAATTGAAGTCCACTGAAGGTCAAGAGCCAGTCCGAAGCAAAAAGGGCGGAACATAGTGCTCCGCCATTCGCTAAGCCTTGTCTAGAGCCGACCTAGAGATCAGTCTTTTCGATCTGGTCCGTCAATACAGAAGCGTCTCCGCTCTCGCCGCCGGAGTGGCGCTCAATGCCGGGGCCGCGACCGTGCCCGGGACCGAATTGCCTGCCGCCGCGCCCTCCATCTCCAGCGTGCGCCGGCTTCGCCTGCCAGGGCTCGTTGATGCGCTCGGTGACCTTGTCTTCGAACATGGCCATGCGCTCTTCGGCCTTCTCGACCATCGCGCCGATGATATCGTCTACGCTCACGTCCATGGCCTCCGCCACCTCTGCGATGGATTTTCCTTCACGGAGCTCCGCAAGCAGCTCGCCGGGAGTCATGTCCAACTCGCCGGCGGCGACCACGAGCAGCCCGTGGTTTCCCCGGTTGCCGCGCCATTTGCCTTTGGCCCGCTGCCCGTCGAAATTAGGCACTCGTTCCATGGCACTGGCTACCCTTTCGCTGATGTTGCCAAGCCTGGAATCCGCCTGTTCCTGCGTCATCCGACCATTCTCCACGGCCCGGTTTAATCCGTTAGAGACCTTGCCCAGGATCGCCGAAACGATGTCGTTGACGTCCACGCCCTGGTTTTCGGCCACCTGAGCGATGGAGTTGCCTGCACGGAGCTCGTCGACAAGGTCTGCTCGACTCATCCCAAGCTCCTCACCAGCCGTTTCCACGACGGCGGCTCTGCCCTTTCCACCGCCGAACGGACTGTGGGCGAAGGCGCTGGAGGCGCCTATCACGGCTACCGCTGCGATCGCCAGTCCACCAATTACCAGTCCCTTTTTCAACATCTCTTCCATCCTCCTTGCTAAAACCTATTTCTTCCTGTCGGGAAGTGCGTCTGCCTTACACTTCAATCCTAGTGGGAGGGTTTGAAGATTCTGTGAAGAAGGCGTGCAGAACTATCGAAGTTTGCGGCCTGGAACTCCCGATTCCCTGCGGTCCTGTTGAATGACTCTTGGGGCCCGCCCCTGAATGTGCAAGAAATCTGGTCGTCCCTCTGCCTCTCCCCTCGGATAAATCCGCCTGTCCGATATAAGTTCGGACTCTCCGATTCCTTCGTTTGAACCAGATCGGTCCCCCGATACATCGGGGGACACCGAAGATATTCCTCATAAGAGTTGGAGAGTCCGCCCCCCACGGACCGACGCGTCGGACAGGCGGAAGGTATACTCTCTAGGGAATCGGAGTCTTCAGATAGCGGCCCCGACGGGTCGGGGAGATGAATCCTGATAGGAGTCGGGAGCCAGATGGAGGGGCGGCCCTTCACCTTTGACGCTGAGTGGTTTTCAGCGTAGTAGGCCTCCTAACTCATCGAAGGAATCTCTATGAGAATAGGACTGGATGTCGGTGGCACCAACACAGACGCCGCGCTGATGGACGGCACCAGGCTGGTAGCTCAGGCCAAGCGGCCTACTACGCCGGACGTCACCTCCGGCATAATGGCCGCGCTTAAAGACGTGCTGAGCGATGTTCGGGACACGTCTCAGATAAAGTCGATCATGCTGGGCACGACCCACTTCACCAACGCCCTGCTGGAGCGGCGGGATCTTGCCGAGACCGCCATCGTAAGAATATGTCTACCGGCGACGAAGCTGCTCCCACCGCTCGTAGACTGGCCGGAACCCCTCAAGGAAGCCATCGGCGCCCACTCCTACATGGTCCACGGTGGGCATGAGTTCGACGGGAGGGAGATATCCCCGCTTGACGAGGAAGAGATACGGAACACGGTCAAGGAGCTTCGAGAGAAGGGCGTGAAGGCGGTCGCTCTCTCCGGCGTCTTTTCGCCCGTGGACTCGTCTCACGAGGAGCTAGTCGCGAATATCGTGCGCGAAGAGGCTCCTGAAATAAGCGTCACGTTGTCCCATGAGATCGGCCGTATAGGCATCCTTGAGCGAGAGAACGCCGCAGCCCTGAACGCCTGCTTGAGCGTGGTCGCTCGACGAACCATTGGCTCGTTGGAGGAAGCCGTCAAGGCGCTGGGGCTGGAAGCCGGCTTCTATCTGAGCCAGAACGACGGGACGATAATGGATGCCGCATACGCCAAGCGATTCCCGGTGTTTACCATCGCATCCGGACCGACCAACAGCATGCGCGGCGCCGCATCACTGTCCGGCGTCAGCGACGGCATCGTCCTGGACATAGGCGGCACGACCACCGACGGCGGTGCGCTGGTTGGCGGCTTCCCCCGAGAGGCGTCCGTGTCAATCGAAATTGCGGGAGTGCGCACCAATTTTCGGATGCCCGACGTGCTGTCCATTGCGCTGGGTGGGGGCAGCATCGTCCGTCGCGAGCCGCTGCGCATCGGTCCCGATAGCGTGGGCTATCGACTCACCGAGGAGGGCCTCGCCTTTGGGGGCGCAACGTTGACGACCACGGACATAGCTATCGCCGCCGGGCTCGCCGGAGTAGGAAATCCCGATTCGGTCAGGGGCGTCGAGCCCGTGCTCATCGAAGAGGCTCAATCGAAGGTGAAGGTGATTTTGGAAGCGGTCGTGGACCAGCTGAAGCTGAGTGCCGCTCCGGTCCCGGTGGTGCTCGTCGGCGGAGGCAGCATTCTCGTTCGCGACAGCTTGAACGGGGCATCCGAAGTAATCCGGCCAGACCATGGAGAGGTGGCCAACGCGATCGGCGCGGCGATGGCCCAGGTCGGCGGACAGGTGGAGAAGGCCTATTCGCTGGCGGACGTCACGAGACAGGAGGCGCTGGACGAGTGCCGGAGCGAAGCCATCGAGAAGGCGATTGCCGCGGGCGCTGATCCGGAAACGGTCGTGGTCGTGGAGGTCGAGGAGATTCCCATGACATATCTGCCCAGCAACGCCACCCGCGTGCGAGTCAAGGCCGTCGGCGATCTCAAGGACGCCTGAGACCCCTGTCCCTTACCGGCGCCTAGCCGCTGTTGGACTCCTTGGGTGCGCCAGGCCCCGTCAGACCTGCCACGGCTGAGGAATCCACTACGACCTTGTCCCCCTCGACAAGCCCGGACCGGACCACGGTCCACTGCCCGTTGCTTGCGCCTACGAGCACCGGCATCTCAAGGACGGCCCCGTCTCTGAGCACACGCACCAGGGGATAATCAGCAAGGCTATTATGAGCCAGGGCCTTGCTTGGGACCAGCAGCACCCCCGACTGCTCCGGAAGAATCACGGTGGAAACGGCGGTCAGCTCGATGGGTATTTCCACCCCGGACGGCACCTCCACGCGAATGGTTACGGGGAAGCTGACGACGCCCCTGTCGGTGCGCGGCTCGTCGGCGAGTGAAATCACGTTGCCGCTGAGTATCGTGCCGGCCAGGGAGTCCATCGTGACGCGGGCCGCCACACCGACTCGGACAAGCTCGACCTGGGAGGCGTCCACAACGCCCTCGACGTCGATAACGGTCGGGTCTACGACATCCATCGCGGGAGTGTCATCCTTGACATCGTCGTCGGCCTCGATGTTCACGACGGAGACTATGCCGTCAAATGGCGCGACCAGCGAAGCGCCCTCAAAGTCCTCTCGCGACTCCCCCAGGGCCGCATTCGCCAGCTCGACCTTCGATTCCGCAAGCTGGACCTGGAGCCGGAATCCCTCCTCAAACGCCGCGAGTCGTACCTCGCCATCGGCTACCCGAGCCTCCGCAAGCGATAGGGCCGCGCGCTTCCTGGCCACCTGAAGAGGATCGGGGCTGACCGTTAGCTCCTCCAGGTCCTCGAGGGCGTTCTCAAAGTCAGACTGGGCCTTCAACAGGGCCGCCGAAGGCTCCTCCCGCTCCCCAGTGGCGACGTTCAAGAGAAGCTCGTCCAGGTCGTCTTGTGCGTCGAACAGCTCCGCCCTGGCCACCGCCAGCCTGCTCTGGGAATCGTCGAACTCGCTGGCTTCCGGTCCATCCAGGAAATCTTCCAGGTCTTCCTGGGCGTCTTCCAGGGCGTCTGCGGCGGCAGTTACGGCGTCGCGCGCCTTCGCCAGGGCGATGCCGGCCTTGTTGACGGTCGTGTCCCGCTCATCGCGGGCATCCTTGAACTGGTCGTAGGCGTCGTCGATGACGCGCTGAACGCACGTATTGGGGCCTAAATTCTCATCTTCCTCGCAGGCTCCCTGGATCGACGACGAAGCCGGGTGCAGATTGTTCCAAAACCAGAGCGTAAGCTCGTTCCACGCCGTGCCGGCATCGTCATTGGTAACTCTTACCCTGTTATCTCGAAGCTTGCTGTCGAACAGCCTGTCCAGATCAACGCCCCATGACTCATAAAGCTCGTCCGGCCCCGATCCCAAATCTTCGCTCGTCAGAGTTATCCCGAGCCATTTTCTGTATATCTCAACGTAGTCGTCCGTGGCGTCGTCGAAGTCATCCTCGGTATCCTCGATCGCGGCCGGCCAGGTGATCCGGGCGAGCACCAGGTCCCTCTCCGCGTTTTCCAGGGCTGTCTCCGCGAAGGTGGCGGCGTCGCGAGCGTCATCCAGTTCCTCGGACGTGAAGCCGTCCTTTACATCGTCGAACTCCTCCCGGGCATCGTCCAGCTCAACCAGGGCCAGCGCGACTTTTCGTTGCGCCTCCGCGAACTCGATGGACTCCGGGTCGAGGAGATCATCCAGGGCCTTCCTGGCGTCATCAAGCCTAGAGCGGGCTGCCGCCAGGTCGCCTTTGTCGGGGGTCGTGATCTCGTCGAAGGTCTCCCGGGCGGAATCCAAGGCTATTCGCGCCTCCGCGACGGCCGACTCAACCTGGGCCGTTGCCATGGGATGCGAGCTGAGCAGCGCATCGAGGTCTGCCTGGGCCGTGTTCAGCGTCAGCTCGTCGCCGGCCACCTTAGTGCGAAGTGCGGCCACCGCGAGCGGGTCCAGACGAGCCAGGACCTGGCCCTTCTTGACGCGCTGACCGGCCTTCACCATGACCTCCCCTACGGTGCCGGGAGACTCGAACGATAGCTCCGTAGTAATGGGAAAGACGAGGCTGCCCCTTACGGGGACCTCGGTCGCGAAGGTGCTGGAACGCACCGTGACGACCGTCTCGCCTGGCCGCAGCTCGGCGGTGGCCGGTCCGGGCCTGAGCGTCGCGAACAACGCGGCCGCAACTGCCACCAGGGCGACCAGTGCGAGTACCGCCAGCCCTTTGCGTGAAAGCCTGCTCATGTAACTATTTGATTGACTCATGGAGGGCAACCTTTCGGATACAGGTCCCGTTATTTTTTCGCCATTCACCGGAAACCAAGGGCATATGTCAAAATCTTAATTCGGACTTGTACATAGCATCGTCTCATACCACGGAGTTGGGTTTTTCAATCAGGTCTGTACCGTCTGTAATCTCCCCCCGACTGTGAGTCAGTCAGTGGAGGCTCTGAGGATACGAGTCGCCGCAATGCACGGCCCACGGAGCTGAAAAACGCAGGAAGGCTCTCGTGCACGATGGTGTACAGGACTGGCACGAATATGAGGGTCAGGACGGTGGAGCTAAACAGGCCGCCTATGACCACCGTCGCCATGTCTGCGCCGATGATGCCACCCTCACCTGCGGTGGAGACGGCCAAGGGCAGCAATGCGAATGTGGTCGTTACCGCCGTCATGAGGATCGGCCTGAGTCGCACGCGAGCACCTTCGACCAGCGCTTCGTACACGTCCATGCCCTGCTCCCTCAGCTGCTGAACGAAGGTAATCAACACGATGGCGTTCGTCACGACAACGCCTATGAGCAGCAGGAAGCCCATGAGCGAGGAAAGACTGAGCGTGCGCCCCGTGATTACCAGGGCCAGCAGCGCCCCAACCACTGCCAGAGGTAGGCTCATCACAATGACGAACGGGTTCCTGAGAGATCCCAGGCTGGCGACCATGACCAGGTACACCAGAACGATACCCAGCGCCATAGCCGTAAATACGTCTTGGAAGCCCTCGGTGATCTGTTGGAATATTCCGCCGCTTTGGACCTGAACTCCGGGCGGCATCTTTACACTTGCGATTACCCTGGCGACCTCAGCCCCCACCGCCCGGGTATCGGCCGCTACGATCTCCCCCGTGATCGTCGCCGAACGTTCGTTGTCGAACCGGCTTATGCTGACGGGCCCCTCCTGCACGGCAATGTCGCTGATCGCCCCAAGGGCAACCGTTCCAAGAGGTCCTTCAATGGTCAACGACTTTAGCTCGTCTATGTCGTCGACGTCGTCCGGATCGCCCCTGATGACCACGCTCATCGTGACGCCATCCAGGTCTACCTCCGAGATGGTCCTTCCAACGATGTACTGGTTGACCTGCAGGCCGACGGCGGCCGTCGTCAGCCCGAATTTGGCGGCCTCCTCCGGATTTACGGCTATTACCACCTCGTTCCTGGCCTGGGACAGATCGCTTGTGACGTTGACCAGCCCTTCGATCTGTTTGACGGCCTCTTCGAGGTCCCGGGACGCGGCGGTGATGTCACTGAAGTTTGCGCCGGTGACAGTTAGCTCCAGTCCTTCGCTGGGCGGGCCGTCTGTCAGTTCGACGACGGAGATATCGGCCTCATCGCTGCCGGGGAACATGCTTCGGAGCCTTTCGGTGATATCTTCCGGAGGGTCTTCTTCGAGGGCCACGAATATGCTTGCGGCGTTGAGGCCGCCCGAGCTGCTTCCGAGTCCGAAGATATCACCTGTGGCGCCGATGGTCGTCTGGTAGAACTTTACCGTGCCCTCTTCTACCAGTTCGGCCAGGCCCTTTTCGATGGCCAGTACTTCTTGGAACGTCCGCCTGACGCCGGTGCCCGACGGCAGCTCTACGCTAATGGTGAGAAATTCCGGCGAAGCCGAGGGGAAAAACGTTATCGGAATGATCAAGATGAGTCCGAGGCTGGCCACGGTAGCAAGAAGGGACCCCGAGATAGTCTGCCATTTGTGGCTCAAGGCCCACAGCAATATCGGGGTGTAGATCCGCTGCATGAGCGTGTCCGGCGCGTCGGAGGGTCCGGTGGCTCCACCCTGGTCGAGTTCCGGGAAATCTCCTTTACGCAGCAGTATCGCCCCCAGGACCGGCACCGCGGTCAGGGCGACGATGGTCGAGCCGATCAGCGAGAAGCTCACGGCCATCGTGAAGGGCGTGAAGAACTCCCCTACCAGACCCTGAATGAATGCCAGCGGCACGAAGACGACGATGGTCGTCAGCGTCGAGGAGACGATGGCCCCGGCTACCTCCCTCGTCGCGGTGTACGCCGCCTCATACCTGTCCTCGCCCATCTGTATGTGGCGATACATGTTTTCCAGCACGACGATGCTGTCGTCCACGACCCTTCCGACGGCTATGGCGAGGCCCGCAAGGCTCATGAAGTTGAGGCTGAGATCCACGACACCCATCATCAGGACCGCAGAGAGTATGCTCAGAGGTATCGTGAAGCCGATTATGATGGTGGGGCGCAGGGTGAACACGATGCCCTTGAGTATCGTCGGGCGCAAGTTCAACAGGAATAGGAACACGACCAGGACCGCGAACAGAAAGCCCAGGGCGCCCTCGCGTTGGACAGTCGTCAGCTGCTCGGTGATCTCCGGGCCGTTGTCGAAGATCGTGATGATCTCAACGTCTTCGGGCAGTACCGCCTTGATGACCTCCAGCCGCTCGCCGATCTCCTGAGTGACCTCCACGGTATTGGCGTCGGGCGACTTTATGACTATGATGCCCAGGCTGGGTTTGCCGTTGGTGCGTGAAATCGTCGTGGCGTCGTCCGTGCCTAGAGCTATGTCCGCGACCTCCGAGAGCCGCACCGGCCGACCCGACGGCACGCCTCCCTCGAATCCGACGACGAGCTCGCGAATCTCCTTCAAGGAGCCATATTCGTTGGCGGTCCTGACGAAGAAAGACACGCCGCGTTGATCTATATTCCCCGCGGGTATGCTCACGTTGTTGTCGCGGATTGCCGATGACACCTGAAAGAGGGAGAGGCCAAAGTCTCCCAGTTTATCCGAGTCCACCGACACGATGACTTGCTCGTCTATATTGCCGGCCACATCGACCCTGAACACGCCGTCGACGCGTTCGATCGAAGGCAGTATCAGATCATCGACGATTCGTTGCAGCGAGGGGACATCCCTCTCGCCTATGACGCTCAGCTGCAGCACGGGGAAGGTGTCGCTGCTAATCCGAGTTACGATCGAGTCTTCCACGCCATCCGGGAAGCTGATGGACCCGACGTTGCCTTCGATCGTCCTCTCGGCCTCCTCCATGTCTTCGCCGAACTCGAAGGTGGCTATGACCAGAGAGCGGTTTTCCGACGAAGTCGATTTGATCTCCTTCAAGCCGGCGATGCCTGAGATCGAGTTCTCTATGGGCTCCGAGACATCTCGCTCCACGGCCTCGGGGTTGGCGGAGGGATAGGAGGTGATGATGAGGATATTGGGGAATTCGATCTCCGGGAAAAGCTCCCTCTGCAGGTTGTTAAAAGTGAAAGCTCCCCCGACGAGTACGAGTATTATTACCAGAACGGTAACAGGCCTGCGGCTGAGGGCCAGACTAGTGAGCAGACTCATGACTCAGACCGCTCCCCGCGGTCGGGCCCGTCGACGTGGACGGCTTGCGCTCGTTTCGCCGCCTGAAGCAGAAGCTCCATGGCCTTCACCACGGTGCCAAGCTCATCGGCATCGAGCTGGTCCGCGAGCCTGATCATGGACATCTGCTCAAGCTGCCAGAAGCGCTCTACCTCCTCAGTACCCTGGGCCGTAAGGCGGCAGGCAACGACGCGCCGATCGTGTTCGTCGGCCATGCGCTCAACGAGCCCCTTGTCGAAGAGGCGATCGATCATGCTGGTGGCCGACGGCAGGCTGGTGCCCAGGTAGTCAGCGATCTGGGTCATCCGCCGGTCCTCGCTCCGCAGAAGTACCAGGGTACGCAGCTGGGGAATCGTGAGCTCAATATCGGACCAGTCCTCGCCCGGGCGACATCGCACCTCGACGTAGAACCGCTCAAGCAGCTCTACCAGCCTTTTTGTGAGCTCTCTTTTGGAGGTTTGCAACGTCTGACTCTAAATATTTGAATAGCTCAAATAATTATACGTCGCCTAACTTAATTATTCAACCTTTTGTGAAATACCGCAAGCACGCATTTTCGAGAGCAGTTGCAGTCGCGGTGCGCGCCGGCACGAATAACGTATTTCTATCGCGAAGGAGTCCGACATATATACGGGACATCATTACCGGATATAAACGCATCATCACCTTGCTTCATGGTGAAATCCGCGGAGACGCCGGACGATCTAAATTTACATTACGAATGTTGTGAGCTAAACGACTCAATTGCGGTGAAGTGTCTTACTCATCCGCGAGTGGCATGCAGATGTTTTTTCTGAAATGAGCCGGGGGAAAATGGGCAAAGGCCCCCCTTTAGGAGAGTGGCCTGGGAATGGCTACTGTTTGCAAAGGGGGGCGAGGCAGGTATACGACCCATTTGGAGTTGGGTCGGGGTCAGTCTGCCGGTAATGCTCCGGAGGGATAGTTCGTAACACCACCGACAATGTATGTAATGGACAGACAGTACGTTTATTGAAACACCTGATTAATAAGTCCGTTCAGAGGAAGACGCAGGATATGCGTCGTGGGTTTTCACAAGACTTCACTATGAGATATGGGAATAATCTTGTGTAGGCGCCCCGTTTCGGCTGAGTGCCAAAACGCTTTAACTAGGCGTTGCAGAGCTATAGAATACGTGTAGTCGATTTCATGGAAGGTGCTTCACTAGTGGTGTCTGCAGGGGGAATGGTCAACCGGACGTTCGGGGTCTTTAGCAACCACGACTACATGCTTCTCTGGACGGCTAACTTCTTCTCCTACATCTCTCGATGGATGCAGATGACCCTGCTTAGCTGGTTCGTCCTGGAGCTTACGGACTCCGCCTGGAGCGTCGCCCTGATCGGATTTTTCGGCATGGCCCCAATGCTGGTTCTGGGGATTTTTGGGGGAGTGCTGGCCGATCGCACGAATAAGCGACGGCTTCTCATCACCACGCAGTCGATTAATTTTCTGGTCGCGGCGGCCATGGCCGCCCTGCTCTTCTCAGGCCAGGTCGTGTACTGGCACGCCTACGTAGTCGTCCTGATCAGCGGCATAGGCTGGTCGCTGGACATGCCTTCGCGCCGCTCCGCCGTGCTGGACCTCGTCGGAAGGTCGCGCGTCACCAACGCAATCGCACTCGACTCCGTGGGCATGCACTCCAGCAAGATGCTCGGCCCCGCCATCGCCGGGCTTTTGATAGCCCTCGTGGACATCAAGGGCGGGTATGTGGCGGTCACAATTCTGTACCTGGTCTCGGTCGTGCTCATGCGCTGGCTGAACCTGCCGAAGGGGGCGTCGAGCGGCCAGGCGAGTCGCAACATATTTCGCAACCTCGCAGAGGGCTTCAAATACGTGCGCAGCAACAACACCATCATGGCTGTCGTGCTGATAACCATCTTCATGAATCTGCTGCTGTTCCCGTACATGCAGATGATCCCCGTTATCGCCAAGAAAGTGCTGGACGTCGGCCCGGGACTCATGGGTGTTCTGATGGCCGCGGACGGCCTTGGCGCCCTGATCGGAGCGGTTCTCATTGCGTCATCCAGGACGCTCACGCGGCACGGCAGGTTCTATCTGGGCGGTTCCCTGTTGTCGCTGTTCGTGGTTGGACTGTTTGCGTATTCTCAGTGGTACGCCGTGTCGCTGGTGCTTCTACTTATACTTGGCCTCGGGACCGCCGGCTTCGGCACGATGCAGGGAACGATCGTCATGCTGATGGCGCGAGAGGATATGAGGGGCAGGGCGCTGGGCATAATGACTCTTGCCATCGGAGCCGGACCCTTGGGCGCCCTCTTGATCGGAGCCGTAGCAGACGCCACCAGCACCAGCTTTGCCATAGCCGTCAACGCCGTCATAGGCCTCGTCGCGGTCGGCCTCATCGGCCTGCTGATGCCTTCGCTCAGACAGCGCATGGTGGGCTTCGAACGCGAGCCTGCGCCCCGACCGGTGCTGGATGAGTCGACCGAAGCGCAGGCGCGCGTGTAGCGCGTCAGGCCAGTCCCGACCGCCGCTGCGGACAGTTAGTCCAGCGCGACTATTCGGAGATAATAGCCCCGCCGTCCAGGAGCATGACGTAGGGCTCGCCGAACTGGTCGGCGCTGTCGATGTCCCAGGGCTCGTCGCCGTTCTCCGGCCTGAAGCGTACGCCCCAATCGCCGCCGTAGACCAGATGCACGACGGCCTGCCCCGAGTCCGACACGGGCGCGTAGAAGGCCGGGCAAGGAGACCCGCCACCCTCACTGCACCATCCCGTTACGTCGTAGACTCCCGCCGGCCTGTCGGGCTCGTCCAGGGCGACTCGACTCACAGGCACGGGGTCGCTGTGGGCCTCGTACAGCATGAGAGGCATGTAGTCGCAGTTGGGGTTGTCTTCGACCTCTATGTAGATGGATTCAGGCATGGCAATTTTTTGAGATAACTCCCCGCCACCTTCGCGTATATCTTATCCACCCGGCCCGCCCCGACCTCTCCCCTCCGGCAAATCCGCCTGGGGGGAGGTGACCGGCTACTCCAGAAAGGTCTGGCGGAAGCGGTGCAGGGTCATCTCCGGCTCCACCGGCGACACCGGCATGTACTCGTCCTCTTCCTGGATCTTGGCCACGATGAACCACGGGCCGTCTTCCTCCAGCGCCTGCGCAAAAACGGTCGCAAGCTCCTCTTCGTCCCAAACGGTGGCCGTCTTAACGATGCCACAGCCCTGGGCCACCTCCTCCAGGTCGGTGTTGAACGCGGTGTGGCTGGCCTGAAATCCCGTCTGCGCCCACTGCTCGTTGTCCCATACGACTATCAGAAGATTAGCGGGCTTCTCCCGGCCTATCGTGGCGATGGTCCCCATGTTCATGAGGAGGGAGCCGTCGCCGTCCAACGACACGACGCGCTCTTCGCAGGACAGCGCCATTCCCAACGCGATCGAAGAGCATAGGCCCATCGAGCCGTAGGTGTAGAAGTTGCGGTCGCGTTGACCGGCGTGCCAGAGCTCGTCGGTCGTAGGTCCAAGGTTGGCCACGACGGGAAGGTCGCCGATCTGGTTGAGCAGCATCTTGGTGGCGGAGAACCTATGCAATCTTTCCTCCGTGAAGCATCGGCGTGAGGCAGAGGGCCAGGGGCTGACGGGAGGCGTAGCAAAGCTTCAGGGCCCCTCCGACCTTCTGAAGCAGCCTGTCCTCGGTATCCAGCGTGTAGTGCTGAAGTCCCAGCGTGTCGAGTATGGGTCTGGTGGAGCGCCCCATTGCGACCTGAGCTATGTTGAACTCGCCGACCTCGCCCCGCATGTTGATGAACATCGGCACGGGGATTCGCGCGGGTATGCTCAGGCTGGCCAGGGCGTTGATGCAGTTGCCGAAGCCGCTGGACTGCATGAAGACCGCGGCGTTCCGTCCTACGGCATACGCGCCCGACGCTATGCCGATGGCCTCCTCTTCCCTCGTGGCGGATACGACGTGAAAGTAGGGGTCCTCATCCATCAGCCTGGTCACCTGATGGATGCTGATGTCCGGCACGTAGGCGATCAGAGAAACCTCATTCTCCTTGAGCGCCTGTATTATGGTCTCGGCCCAGCCCATTTTTCAGCTTCCTCGAAGATCGTGCCTTCCGCCATTCGTCACTAGAATCAAGCCTTGGGCAATCTAAGTTTGGTGCGAGAAGTTAGATGCCCATTATGTTGTAGCCCGTGTCCACGTGGATGATCTCCCCCGTGACCCCGCTGGAGAGATCGCTGCACAGGTAAAGAGCCGTCTTGGCCACCTCTTCGGCCGTGATGTTACGCTTCATGGGAGACCGCTCGGCGTGTATCCTCTTCATGTCCCGGTAGTCGCTGATCACTCGCGACGACAGCGTGTCCAACGGACCGGCGGATATGGCGTTCACGCGGACGTTGTCTTCGCCGAAATCGGATGCAAGCTGCCGTACCTCGTTCTCCAGCGCGGCCTTTGCCGTTCCCA
>JADFKI010000306.1 GCA_022565015.1 Chloroflexota bacterium | reverse complement strand
CGACCTCGTCAAAGGCTCCGAGACCAGCGCACGGCTGCACGGGCTGCCATACGAGATGCTGTCCAGCTCGGAGCTGATGAAACGCCACCCCGGATTCCGCCCCTCCGACGACATGGTGGCCGTCTGGGACCCCATGGCCGGCATTCTTTTCCCGGAGGCCTGCATAGAGGCGCATCTGGCCCTGGCAAGAGAGGCCGGCGCGGACCTGAGGTTCGACGAGCCCGTAATCGATTGGCGCGCCGAGGGCGACGGCGTCGAGGTAAATACGGCGAAGGCGCACTATAGGGCCGACAGGCTGATTATCTCCGCCGGTGCGTGGCTGCCCGCGCTGACACCGGACCTCGGTCTGCCCATCGAGGTCGAGCGGCAGGTGCTCTTCTGGTTCGAGCCCAGAGCAAACCCCGAGCTCTTCAAGGCCGGGGCATGCCCGATATTCGTCTTCGACTACGACGGCGAGCACCACCTCTACGGCTTCCCGGACATGGGCGAAGGCGTTAAGGCCGCGCTGATGCACCTCGGCGAGCCCAGCGATGCGGAAACCTTGAGGCGAGAAGTCGACGACCGAGACGAGCAGGCGATTCGATCGCAGCTGAATCGCTTCCTGCCGGACGTCGCGGGCGAGCGCCTCGATGCCCAGGTCTGCATGTTCACCAACACCCCGGACCTGCATTTCCTCATCGACTTTCATCCCAAGTATCCGCAGGTCGTAATCGCCAGTCCGTGCTCCGGCCACGGGTTTAAATTCGCCAGCGCCATCGGCGAGATATTGGCAGACCTCGTCGAGGAAGGAAAGACGAGACACGACATAAGCCTCTTTGGCGTCGACAGGCTGCTACCGGCATAGCCAACGTCCCGAATACGGACCGCCTGTGTTACACTACCGTCGAAAACTTCTCCATCGCAAACTACCTAATACACTGTATATCGAGGCGAAACGGCATGAGACTAGAAGGAAAAGTCGCCTTCATTAGCGGGGGCGCAAGGGGAATGGGGGCCGCGGAGGCCAGGCTGTTCGCCGCCGAGGGCGCAAAGGTCGCCATCGGTGACATTCTGGACGACGAGGGGCGAAAGCTCGAGGCCCAAATCAACGAGACCGGAGGAGAGTGCCTCTTTCTCCATCTCGACGTAACCAGCGAGTCCGAGTGGCGCAGCGTCATCCGGAGCGTAGTCGCCAGGTTCGGCAAGCTGGACATCATGGTCAACAACGCGGGCATCAGCGCCCACGGCATGATCGAGGACGTGACTGTGGAGGAGTGGGATAGGGTCATGGACGTCAACGCCAAGGGCGTCTTCCTGGGCACGAAGACCGCCATACCGGAGATGCGAAAGGCCGGGGGCGGCTCCATCATCAACATCTCGTCGCAGCTGGGACTGGTCGGCACCGAGATGAGCAGCCCTCAATACCAGGCCTCCAAGGGCGCGGTCCGCATCTTCACGAAGGCGGCCGCCGTTCAATACGCGGGCGAGGGGATACGGGTGAACTCGATCCATCCCGGACCGATCGAGACTCCCATGACCGCCGCAAGCAGCGCCGACCCCGAGGTCAAGGCCAAAATGATTTCCCGCATACCCATGGGACGCTACGGCAAAGCCGAAGAGGTAGCCCAGGCCGTGCTCTATCTCGCTTCCGACGAGTCCTCCTTCGTCACCGGAAGCGAAGTGGTTGTGGACGGCGGCTGGACGGCCCAATAGGGCTGCATACATACATATGGAGCCGTTGAAGTGAAGATTACGGACATCAAGACTTTTCTCGTTCATCCAGGCAGAGCGAAGAACCTCTGCTTCGTCAAGATCGAGACCGACGAGGGCGTTCACGGCTGGGGGGAGTGCTACACGCAGGCGGACAGAGACCTGCAGATCACGGCCCATGTCGACCAGATGAAGCGCTATCTCATCGGACGCGACCCCATGAACATCAAGCATTTCCTCCAGGTGATGTACGACGATTTCGCGGGGCGTCGCGGGGCGATGGACTTCTACTGCGCCATCAGCGGCATCGAGCAGGCGATGTGGGACGCCACCGGCAAGAAGCTGGGCGTACCCGTCCACAAGCTCATTGGCGGCGCGTGCAGGGACAGGATTCGCGTCTACGCCAACGGCTGGTCCGAGGGCGCAAAGACTCCGGACGCGCTGGCTGAGAAGGCGTCGGCGGTCATCGAGAGTGGATTCACCGCGCTCAAGTTCGACCCGATTCCCGGTCCCTGGCGCACCTACGTGAGCAAGGACGTGGAGCGGGGCGCGGTCGAAAACGTTCGCGCCGTGCGTGAGGCCGTGGGCCCCGACGTCGACATCCTGGTGGAGATGCACCGGCGCCTCGCTCCTATGCACGCCGTCAAGATCGCCCGGGAGATCGAGCGTTACGACCCCTTCTGGTTCGAGGAGCCCGTGCTGGCCGAAAACGTGGACGCACTGGCCTCCACCAAGCGAGACGTCAACATCCCCGTCGTCACGGGCGAGGAGCTATACACCAAGTTCGAGTTTCGCGAGATCTTCGAGAAGCAGGCGGCGGACATCATCAACCCGGACGTATGCAACGTCGGCGGCATCCTGGAGCTCAAGGAGATCGCGGCTATGGCCGAGCCCTACTTCGTCGCCGTGTCTCCACACAACTTCAACAGCACGACCATCGGGCTGGCCGCCACGATACAGGTATCCACGGCGATTCCCAACTTCCTGATCACCGAGTACTTCGTGAACCTCGAAGAGTTTGGCGAGGACATCGCGGTGACCCCGTTCAAGGTCGAGGCCGGCTACATCAAGGTGCCGGACGCGCCCGGCCTGGGCATCGAGCTGGACGAAGAGAAGCTGGCCAAGTACCCGTACCAGCCCTTCGCGCCGAGGTCGCCGCGCCAGTACTACGAAGAGGGGCCATAAAAGACCGACAAATACATGGACCCCGTCGGACGTTATCGCCGGCGCAAGAGGGAGGAAACCCGATGATTATCTGGGGTTGGAAAGGAGCCACACTCACCCTCGGCAGGGTCGAACAACAATACTGTTCGGTTTGTGAGCGCGAACGCGATTTCTTTTATACGTTCACTTATAAATATAGTCACCTTTTCTGGATACCGATGTTTTCTTGGTCGACAGAATACTTCTACCACTGCGAGATATGTGAGCGGGGTTGGCAGGTCGATGGGGCTGAGCTGAAAACCCAATTAGAGGGCAATCCCAAGCCACTGATCCACCGCTTTGGTTGGATAATCCCCGTCGCCATCGGTGGTATCCTTGTCGTGATCAACGTATAAACATAAGCGAGATTTCAAAACCTGAAGATAGGACAACGCTATGGCTGAATACTCAGAAATATCTATCGACGATTTTCGCGTGCTTACCGAGCGCTCCAGCATGAAGCTCAGCGCCGAGGAGTTGGAGACGCTGAAGCCTATGTACGATTATTTCGCAAGACAGACCGCGCCGTTGCATGACCTGGAGCTCGACGCCGAGGACCTCGCCGTTGTATTCCAGCCCGACCAGTAGTCCCAAAACCAAGGAAGACAAATGACTGATTTGCATTTTCTCACCATCAGCGAGGCTTCCGCGCTCATCAAGGACGGCGAGCTGTCTCCCGTCGAGCTGACTCAGGCCTTCCTCGACCGAATTGCCAAGCTCGACGACTCGCTGCAGGCCTACATCACGGTGCTCTCGGATTCGGCGATGGCGGAAGCCCGAAATGCCGAGGCGGAGATACAGCGAGGCGCCTATAAAGGCCCGCTTCACGGCATCCCAATTGCCCTAAAAGACATCTATGACACTAAAGGTGTACTCACAACCGCGAGCTCCAGGGTCATGGCGGACCGAGTCCCCGACGAGGACGCAACCACGACGGCGCGCCTTCGTGAGGCCGGTGCCATTCTTTTGGGAAAGCTGTCCATGCACGAATTTGCATTGGGAGGACCCGACCCGACGTGCGGCCATCCCCTTGCACGAAATCCTTGGAATCTCGATCACATACCTGGCGGATCGAGTAGCGGTTCGGGCGCGGCCACCGCTGCAG
>JADFKI010000305.1 GCA_022565015.1 Chloroflexota bacterium | reverse complement strand
CACTCTGGACAATGCCCGGGGTGCTGATCACGCCTCACGTGGCCGGCGCGGGCCCCTACCTGCAAGAGAGGCGCACGGAGCTTTTTATCGATAACTGCATGCGGTTCAACGAAGGCAAGCCCATGAGGAACATCGTGGACAGGGCGCACTGGTTCTGAGGCGGGAGTACCCCCGGTGGGAATCGAACCCACGCCCCTGGCTCCGGAGGCCAGTGCTCTATCCGCTGAGCTACGGGGGCTGGGAAACCCCAATATAGCAGGACGATGGCTTCCTAACAAGCCTATGCATCGCCCCCGACAACCCTGTCGAAAGAATCCCTTAACCCGATTATGAGCTGTTGCAGAGTGTCTTCCGAGGACCGTTCCGTCAGATGCTCACAGAAGCTTTGCAGGAAATCGGCTACGCCTTCGGTAAGTGCGTCGAGAACCAGGGGCTCAACCGGCACGGTATTGGAGTGAACTACGATGTTCACGCGGCTCTGACTTTCTGCTGAGGTTGTGAGGCTGACGAGGTCGCTGCCCGAGCTATACTCGTGTACGGAGTGGCCGCCCAGCCTTCCTACGCTCATGTGATTGAAGCCGACTCGCTCCATGTATGTCGTGAAGGCCAGCTCGAAAATGTCGAATACGGCGATTCTGACCAGTGCTTCGTAAGAGTAAGCCATGCTATCCCCTCGATTCATCATGGACATCTTCGGACGTCGCGGCGCGCGACCGAGTTCCGGGGACGCCGTTGCCGAAGGCTTTAGAGAGTATGAGCGGCGCGAGCACCGTCGTGATTATCGTCATGATGATCGACACGCCGAACAGATCGGTCCCTATGATTCCCGAGCTGACCCCTATTCCAGCCATTATAAGCGCGACCTCGCCCCTTGGCAGCATGCCGTTTGCGATCCTCCAGGCACCGTGCCTGTTGAAGCCGACGAACAGGCTCGGTATGCCGCAGCCCGCCAGTTTCCCAACGATCGCCATTGCCGTCAGGACCAGTCCGAATACCCAGACAGCCCCCAGAGAGGCTACGTCTACCATCATGCCCGTGACGACGAAGAACACTGGCACCAGAGCGGCGTACACGCCCAGAAGAGGCTCTTCCAGTCTCTGCGCGAGTGGCGTGCCGGACAGGGCCAGGCCGATGGAAAAGGCGCCGATGATCATGGCCAGTCCGAAGCTCTCCGCCAGTCCTGCCGCGAGGAATGCCAGGGCGAGGGCCAACCCGACGGCGGCGCCGCTAACGCGAAAGCGGTCGAACAGCCTCGATATGTGTCCCGACAGCAGCACCCCGATTCCAGTCAAGGCCAGCCAGAACCCAAGTGTTTTCGCGGCGACCAGCCCGACTCCTCCGATGGAGAACGCGCCCGTAGCCCCGATTCCAATGACGATCGTCAACATGATTATACCCAGCACGTCGTCCAGGACTGCGGCGGCGAGAATGGTTATCCCTTCAGGCGTGTCCAGGGTCCTGAGATCGCTCAAAACCCGAACCGTTATGCCGATGGAAGTCGCGGTCATTACGGCCCCGATAAAGAGCGCCTTCGGATCACCGAAGCCGTCCGCGAAGCCAAGCAATACGGTAACGGCCACTCCCAGTGCGAACGGCAGTACGACGCCGCCTACGGCCACTGCGGAAGCCGGCCCCGAGTACCTGAGGAACTGCCGCAGATTAGTCTCTAATCCGGCCATGAAGAGAAGAATGACGGCGCCGATCTGAGAGATGGCGAAGAGGCTCTCGGAGACAGGTATCGCCGTGCCGCTGCGCACCGGCTCAAACAGGGGGCCGAAGTCCGATATGGCCAACCCACCTAGCGCGAAAGGTCCAATGACTATTCCAGCTCCCAGCTCTCCCAGTACGGCGGGAATCTTCAGAAACCTATCGCAGACCTCTCCGCCGATCTTTGCGACAAACAGGATTGCCGCCAGCTGAATGACTAACCTGGTAATGTTTTCTGCGCTATGTTCCAAGCTACTTGCCTCTAGGTGGGTGGATATTCGAAATAAAACTGCCTGAAGACCATTGGGGAAGGGCAGTCTTATTTCGGAATATTAGCCGTTAAACTGGAGAATTAATTGGTTACATAGGGTGAGAAGGCTATTGTATTCTTCGCGGACAATAAGCGAAGATTATAGCACGCGGCAAATCGTCGTACCGGGAAAGGGATAGTGCACACGCGCAGGCAGAGCGGCACGCACTTTTCCTGTATAGGCGTGAAACAACGGGTCTAGAAGGAGCAATGTCATTGCCAAATCATGTGCAGAAAGGTCTTGACATCCGCTTCTTCGGTGCATATGATTATGCCGCTATTTGAATGTCGCCGGGGGCCCCGGCGAGGACTTTTGTCCGGTATTCATCGCCGCGAAATTGTTGCGGTTATCTTTGTCCGAATTTGTCGAGAGGGGGTCAAATGAGAAAGCGTTTCCCTTCTAGGGGCCACATAATCGCCCTGCTTTTCTCAGTTTTTGTAATTCTTCTCTTAGCGTGCACCGGTCCTCAAGGACCTGCCGGTTTGCCGGGTCTGCCAGGTAACCCTGGTAACCCAGGCCCAGCCGGCCCTTCTGGTGATGCGGGTTTGCCGGGTCTGCCGGGTAATCCTGGTAACCCGGGCGCTCCTGGTGCTCCCGGCGGCGAAGGTGAGGCTGGTGCCTCAGGCGGAGGGGCCGCTGCACAGGCTAGGATAGAATTAGACAAGACGGTATTTGGGCTGGACGAGTCGTTATCCATATCGGGGTCGGGCTTCAAGCCTGGTGAGCCGGTGACCCTGCTGTTGGTCGTCAACCAGAACCTACAGGCCATGATTGGCGGCGGTAGACGGGCGCAGACGCAGGCAAGCTCCGCAGGCACCTTTAGTATCGACTTCGAGAGCATTGGCGGGGATTTCAAGGGCGCCACTCGAGAAAGAGCGCTGGGTGACGGTGGCCGAAAGGCCGTTCTCGCCAGCGGTGCCGATGGCAGCAAGGCCAGCATACCTGTAAGAGTCGTTGGCTCTCCACAGGGCGTGCGTACCACGTCGGCTAGCTTAGCGGCTTCCAACACGCCTTCCGGTGGCGACAGCACCGTAATCGGCGCAGGCTTCCAGGCCGAAGAGTTCGTTACCATCCTGGCGGTCGGTGCTTCTTCCGGCCAGGACCGGATTATCGGCGGCGGCGCCGCCAATGAGTTCGGAGCCTTCTCCGTGATGGTCAGCGTTACGTTGGATGACGGTCTCTATACACTGATGGCCGTCGGCGACAAGGGCACTGAGGCTTCTGGGGCGCTATTCGTAGGCGCCAAGTAATAAGTCCTCGGTAGACAAGTAGCATATGAGAGTAGCTCCCACGACAAAACGTGGGAGCTACTTTTTTGACCGGGCTCTTGCACGGTCGGTACGAACTTCGCTTGTCGCCTCTCCCCGCTGAATCGAAATCAATGCTCGTCCCCAGGAGCTTCCCGCCTCTGATGACGTTAATCCCCAGATGTACGCAGCTGACAGTCCTGTGCGGTCTGATGTCGAGAAGCAGCAATCCTGTCTCAAGTTAGTTGCGATTTTCATTGCGTGCCGCTGGTAACTTCTATCGCGGAAGATAGCACCCACATATGGTTGCAGGCCTTCCCCTAAATTCAGCTGAATTCAATTCCCCTGAAACAACTTCCCGCAGCGTTGTCTTAAGTGCCGCGCCTGCTCATAAATTGGACAGCGTCATAGGCCATGTCCAGGCCTGGGAGGGAGTCGTGGCGCAGCAAGAGGCGTTACAAGGCGGATGCCAAAGAACGCAATTAGAGCTATCCGAAAACTGACACGAATGGTTCGACAAGCTCTCCGCCGCTGCGGAGAGCATAGTCGAAGGACCGTAAGACGTCCAAATGAGGTTTTCGGATAGGCGCTTAGCTCGACTTTGTACATTCCGATTGCGGCTCAACACGAAGGCGTATAGCTAATGGTCAGTAATCGGCAGACATTTTACATGTCGAATTTGCAGGGTGGGTGCGGAAAGTCCTTGAACGATGAGATAGGTGTTTATGCGGCAGAGCG
>JADFKI010000059.1 GCA_022565015.1 Chloroflexota bacterium | reverse complement strand
ACATTAGCCTGTCGATGCCAAATCGGTCCATGACGTGCGCGACGTATGGCTTGAGGTCTTCGACCGTCCAGCTTGCGTGGCCGGCCTCTGTGACCATGCCCGACACCTTGCAGTGGACGCCGGGAATTTCAGCGACGGCCGCGATGTTGGTGGCCCAGGGCTCCATGACGCCCCCGGCGATAAACGGCTTTGCGATGTGGTCGATCACCATGCGAAGGTCCGGTATCGTTTTAGCCAGCGCCGGCACGTATTTTAGATGGCGAGGCTTCACCAGCACATCGTATGCCAGGCCTCTGGCGGCAACCTCGCGCAGTCCTCTGACCGAGTCCTCCCGAGTCAGCCATTCGTCGTCGGGTTCGTCCTCGACCTGATGCCGGATGCCCACCAGCTTGGGCCGCTTCATGAGCTCGTCCAGGACATTGCCGACATTCGGTCTGGTCAGGTCCACCCACGCCACGACGCCCGCGACGAAGTCGTTGGCATCGGCGAGGTCGAGTAGGAAGTTGGCCTCTGCGACGGATTTGTGCGCCTGGACGACAATCGTTCTGTCGATGCCCGACGCCTGCAACAAGGGCTTGAGGTCCTCCGGAAGGTAGCTACGTTGCAGAACGTTCGGCGGCGGCATCCACTCGTAGTCGAACCTGTTCAGGTCCCAGAAGTGATGATGGCTGTCGATTATTTCTGAAATTGGCGTTGAATTCATGGTGTTGGACTGAAATAAGTTCGAGCCTAGTGCTCCATTACGACGCCGCCGTTGATGTTGATGGACTGGCCGTGAATCCAGGACGCTGCCTCGGTGCACAGGTACGCAATGAAGTTTCCGACCTCGTCGTCGGTGCCGTTCCGGCCGATTGGCGTGCTTGCCGCTCTCTCCCGTCGCCACTCGGTACCGCGAAAGTCCGATCTCGATGTCTCGACGGAGCCGGGGCAGACGCAGTTCACGTTGATGCCGTTCGGCCCCAGCTCTAAGGCCATCGACTGGGTCATTCCGACTACGGCGAAATTCGCGGCGCTGTACGCCATGTTATGGAGGCTCCCCCTCTTACCGGCGATAGAGGATATGTTCACTATCTTTCCGCCCTGTCCGTGGTCGAGTATGTGCTGGAGCACTGCCTGTGTACAGAGGAAGGTGCCCGTCACCTTTATATCCACGCACTTTTGAAAATGCTCCAGCCTCACGTCGAGGATGGGTCCCATTGGCGGTACCATGGCATATGCGGCGTTGTTTACCAGGATGTCGATGCGGCCGAATTCCTCCCTGGTCCGCTCCGCCATCATGTTCGTATCGTCAGGATTTGCTACGTCGACAATCAAGGGGAGGGCCCGGCGTCCCTCCGCCCGTATCTGCTCAGACGTGCTTTCAATATCCCTCCATCCGGATTCGACCTCGTCCGCCGGATATGTCGAAGGGTCACGGCCCGTTCCCGTCACGACGACGTCGGCTCCAAGGCGGGCCAGCGCAACGGCGGACGCCCTGCCCATGCCTCTTAGCCTGCCGGCGCCCGTTACGATTGCGACCTTTCCATCCAGCTCTCCCAATTTTTTCCTCCTGTCGGTCGATTAATGAGTCATATGACGATAGATTACATCCATCCGAAAAACTCGCAGCACGTTGATTGGCACGCTGCCTCGTCAACACCACGTCGAGCGAGGTCACAGCACGCTCTTTAGACGCTCGATAACCTCCCGATTCCGCTGCTCAAACTCCGAATCTCCGTGAGAGATCGACCACGGCACGCCTGTGACAGCATTAATCAAAACGACCTGGTTTGCTTGGCGCCACTCCAGTTCGGAAGGCTCTCGACCATATCCAGCGAAAAACGCGTCCTTTAATTGAGGTTCGAGGAGCCAGTGGTCTTGAATCATGCGCTGAAAATCCTCGACGAAGTAACCGGGCCGGGATCGCTCCCAATCAATGATTCCCAGCAGGGCCTTTCCTTCGCGAAAGAGCCAATTGCGAGGTGAGAAATCACAATGAGTTGGGACGATTGCCAGTCCTTCCCATGCGTCAGAGCGTCTGACAACCGAGTCTATCCATTTCAGAGTCGCACTATCGATGTGCGGCTCAGCGACCAGCAGATATCGGTCAAGCGTTTCATCAGTATATGTCTGTGACGCCGATTCGGAGGACAGGTCGATTCGGGACGAATGGAGCAACTCGGCGAATCTGCCGGCAAGTTGGAAGAGTTTCGTTCGAAAGCTTGACTCCACCCGCGTCTCCTCTAATATTAGCCCCGGCAGGCTCGTAATGATGACCGCTCCCAACTCGTCTTCAGTCGTCAGGACTTCCGGCACGGACCACCACGGCTTATCGGGCAGGCATTGGGTCCACTCCTCGAGTGCTCGGACCTCAGCGAGGTAGTGACTACGATGTTCGTGACGCTTCAAGTAGTAATCGCTCTTGCCCGGGACCGTTATGCGCCACGTTATTGTTTTCCTACCGTAGATGCGTGAAAAGTCCTCGAAGACGATAGAATGGCCTAACGAGTCGTATGCGAACTTTCGGAGCGAGTCAGAATCTTGCTGGTTCATTTTACGAGGGGTTACCTGTCCTACACCCGCAGAGACCGCCACCCGACGACACCTCTGAGCCCATGCCTCTTAGCCTGCCGGCGCCCGTTACGATTGCGACCTTTCCGCCCAGCTCTCCCAATTTTTTCTCCTCTCAACACGCTAAACAATGGTATGTAGATACGGTGAGCCCTGCGGGGCGACCCTTCGACAAGCTCTCCGTAGCGGCGGAGTCCGGCGATATTCACAATAAGGATTCGGACAGGGCGAGCGGTAATCGAGGGCGATGTCATCGTTCGTGGTGAGCCTGTCGGGCCACTCCATCCATCTAAACGCCGCATGACGGAAAATATGGCCCACCTGAACCGCTCATCAGAGCTCGAAGACCTGCTCCATGCCCGACCACCATTCGCCTTCCCCGGCTCGGGCTACGGGCTCCTGAAACTGGCGCATGAGTCTGTCCCAGGCCAGTGCCCGCGGTGACTCCATGTATCGCGGAAAGTCCCGCTCGAGATCGAAGTCGTCGGGCGCTTCCAGGTACATGAGCAGGTTTCGCCCGTGAAGAAAGATCTTCATCTTGGAGATACCTATGGACTTCAGGCCGTCCAGGACCTCGGGCCAGACGTTGCGGTGGTGCTCTTTGTATTGCTCGATCACGGCAGCGTCGTTTTTCAGGTTGATGGTCATCGCGAAGGATTTCATGGATTTACCCCCTTGGCCAGGCACAAGGAATCTGGCTCTTATGATGCCTTTCGTCACTGAAGGGCAAGACACTCCCCTCCCCGGGTTCTTGCCCACCCGGCCCACCCCGGACTGCGTCCGGGCAATGGAAGCCCCTCCCTCGATATTACGTCCACTAAACTCGCCAGTTGGGGCGGACCTCTGGCCTCAACTCAGTTAAAGCCAATCGGCGTATCAAGGCGTCGGCGCGTGCTCGGGTATGAGCCTTTCGTGCTTGAGCTCGCTCCACAGGTCCGCCGGCACCTCAAGGCTTGCCATCTTGAAGTTGTCCTCGACCTCCGCGGCCGACCTTGCGCCGGGAATGGTGGCCGCCACGGCCGGATGGGCCAGGCCGAACTGCAACGCAGCGGCCTTTAGCGGCACGTCGTGGCGGTCGCATACCGACTTGATTCGGCGCGCCTTCGCGAGCACTTCGGGCGGCGTCTCCCGGTAAAAGTACGTCGTTTCGGCGTCGTCCGAAAGGTCGGAGGCGAGGACGCCGCTGTTGTACGGGCCGCCCAGAATAAGGCTCATGGACTTCTCCTCGCACAGCGGCATCAGCTCCGTCAGCCCCGACTGGTCCAGCAGCGTGTAGCGGCCCGCCAGCAGGAAGCAGTCGAAATCGGCCTCCCTGGCGAACTTTGCCAGGGGCTCCCAGAAGTTCATCCCTACTCCGATGGCCTTGATCACGCCCTGGGACCTCAGCTCCGCCAGCGCTGGAAACGCCTCGTTGACCGCCTGCTCGTGAAAATCGTCCGGGTCGTGAATAAACAGAATGTCCACCCTGTCGAGTTTTAGCCTCCGGAGGCTCTCCTCCAGGGACCGCAATACGCCGTCGCGGGAGAAGTCGAAGTCCGCCTTTAGCGGCGGCAGGTTGACGTAGATGTCATCGCTCTCCGGCGAGTCCGACGGATTCAGCACGCGGCCGACCTTGGTAGACAGCACAAAGTCATCGCGGTTGACGCCTGCCAGGGCCTCGCTGTAAAAGTGCTCGCTCTTGCCTGTGCCGTAAAGGGGGGCCGTGTCCAGGTACTGTATGCCCAGGCCCATCGCCGTCTTGATTGAGCTGACGGCAGCCCGCTGCTCAACGTCGGTGAAAAGGCCGCCAAAGGGCGCTCCTCCGAGACCTAACCTCGTGACCTCGAGCCCCGTCGTGCCGATCTGCGCTTTTGCCAGTGGGTCCATTCGAATAGCTCCCAAAACTTACGTGGCACACATATTAGCGTATTTTAGGGTTGCCTTCACGGCCTGCCTGTGGCGTGCACCGTTATCGACGTATATCCGCGCTGCTATAATCGGATAACACCACACTCCGAATGGGAGCGCACGATGAACGTTCGCAAGGCCGTAATCCCCGCGGCCGGATTTGGGACCCGGTTTCTCCCCGCTACGAGGACCATACCCAAAGTGATGATCCCGGTCCTCGATCGCCCCACGATACATTTCGCCGTCGAAGAGGCTGCCGAGGCGGGCATTGAGCAGGTAATCCTCGTCGTGTCACGGGACCATCGGGCGACCGGCGACTACTTCGACCATATCCCTGCGCTCGATGCCTTTCTGAAGGAGCGAGGCAACGAAAAGCTCCTGGAGGAGATGAACAAGATATCTGATATGGTGGAGACGGTCTCCGTATACCAGGACGAACAGAGGGGACTCGGCCACGCAGTTCTCATGGCTAAGGATGCTGTCGGAGACGAGCCGTTTGCAGTTTTCCTGCCCGACGACATAATATGGAGCGAATCGCCGACGATTGGAAGCATGATCGAGGTCTTCTCAGAGTACGAGGCGCCGGTAATCGCCGTCAAGGAGGTCCCGGACGAGGCCGTGCCGAACCTTGGAATCGTGGACCCCAGGCCGGTCTCCGAGCTGGTCTCCGAGATCGTTGCGATGGTCGAGAAGCCGAAGCTCGAAGATGCGCCGTCGAACCTGGCGATCATCGGCAGGTACGTTTTGACGCCCGACGTCTTCGATGCGCTGGAGGAGATTCAACCGGGGGCGATAGGCGAGCTACAGCTTACCGATGCCATCGACGTGGTCAGGCGTACGCGAAGGGCGTACGCATACCGATTTCCGGGCACGCATTTCGATGTGGGCGTGCCCGCGGGCCTGTTGAAGGCATCGGTATACGCAGCGTTGCACAGGGACGATATGGCCGAAGACTTTCGCAAATGGCTCAATGAAACGAGCTTGGCCTGATATAAAGCGGACCGGAACGGCTAAAAAACTAGAGGAGGCGCACTCATGGGCAAGGCCCTTGAAGGTATTCGAGTTGTTGATCTGACCCAGTTCGAGGCCGGTACTTCGTGCACTCAGACGTTGGCCTGGCTTGGCGCCGACGTCATCAAGGTGGAGGAGCCGACCAGAGGCGACCCCGGACGCTCGGCCCTGGGCTCCGGCGGCGCCAACGGCAAAGACTCCGAGTATTTCCTCAACCTCAACTCCAACAAGCGGAGCGTCACGCTCAACCTCAAGTCCGAAACCGGCAAGCAGATATTTTTTGATCTCGTAAGGCAGGGCGATATCGTAGCCGAAAACCTTGCGCCCGGCGCTCTGGAGAGGCTCGGCCTTGGATATGATGTCCTATCGGAGATAAACCCCCGCATAATCCTGGCGAGAATAAAGGGCTTCGGCACGTACGGACCTTATAGTAATTACAAGAGCTTCGATCCGGTCGCCCAGGCCGCGGGCGGCGCCTTCACGACGACGGGCGACCCCGATGGAATCCCGATGAAGCCCGGCCCCAACATAGGCGATACCGGCACCGGCATGCACACGGCCATCGGCATCCTGGCCGCCCTCTGGCAGCGTCAGACTACCGGCAAGGGCCAGGTCGTGGAGGTCTCCATGCAGGACGCCGTCGTGAACTTCACGAGGGTCGCCATGTGCCGCTCGGACCAGGGCCGCATCGTCCCTCCAAGGCGCGGCAGCCGCTGGCCCGGCCGACCGGGATCGGGGACGTTCCAGTGCGCGCCGGGCGGGCCGGACGACTACGTGTACCTGATAGCGGGCCCGATGAGGATGAACATGTGGCACGGGCTTCTCAAGTGCATAGGACGTGAGGACCTCATCGAGGACCCCGAATATCAAGACCCGTCCAAATTGGCAGACAAGACCGATGAGATCAACGACATGATCGAGGACTGGACGAGAGGCCGGACCAAGACCGAGGCCATGAGGATTCTCGGCGACGCGGGCGTGCCCTGCAGCGCCACGTTCAACGCCGTCGACATCTACGCGGACGAGCATCTGATCGAGCGAGAGATGATAGTCGAGTACGACCACCCCGAGTGGGGCACCTTCAAGATGCCCGGCTGCCCGATAAAGCTGAGCGACTCCCCCGTACAGGTCGAGTCGCCGCCCCTCCTCGGCGAGCACACGTCGGAAGTCCTCAGCGAATTCCTCGACTACGATGAGGAGCGGCTGGCGAAGCTAAAGGCCGAGGGCGTGATCTGACTTCATTCTTCTGTGAGACTTCAGGCGAGTCCTGGTTTTGGTGCGTCAGCAGAGAAGGTTGGCTAGTCCCCAAAATTTGCAAGCGGTTAGATGGCATGGATGCCGGTTTGCAAAGGTCTTGTACCAAGAGTGGTCAACGAGACTGAACGAAATAGAAGTGGATTGTGAGGTCTTAAATGAGATTACGGAAACTGGGGCAGCAAAAGCCGGCTAAAGATGTAAGGGATGAGGTGCTTTCATTTTTGAACAGTTTGAAATATGAAGTAGTCGCCAATGAGCGTGAAGAGCCTCATCGCGCCGCGCTTACACAGAGGGAGAAAGAGGTGCTGCGCCTAGTCTCTCTGGGCAAGAATAACTCCGAGATCGCCCGGGACCTTTTTATAAGTCTCAATACCGTTACGCGACATATGACGAACATATTCTCAAAAACCGGCGCCAAAAATCGGGTCGAGGCGGCGGTTTATGCCGTGCAGAATGGCATTCATTAGATGGCTTCATACATTTCCCGTACACGATAACCCGCTATCGTCGCCTTTAGTTCTACTAGGGCCCCTATTTCCAGGATCCCCAGACATAACGCCACTGTCTTTTGCGCTGAATTTGTCGTGTGGCCATGTCAGAATCACGTAGTTCTGGGATGCCCGAAGAAGTCAACTGGTCTATCATCGTGCCAAGCACCATAGTTTTCATGACTTTATGCCGTTGAAATATTGAATTAGGGAAGGATTGGATGGGGTAAATCTAAAAGGAGCGGTAACATGACCAGTCCATCAAGAAAGCCACTATATGAGCGTTTGGGAGGGTATGACGCCGTCGCCGCATTCGTCGACGACTTGCTCCCGCGGCTTACTTCCGATCCTCAAATTGGCGTCTATTGGAAAGGCCACTGTAAGGACAGCATGAAAACGCACCGTCAGCTGATCGTGGACTTCTTAGGAGAAGCATTTGGCGGCCCCGTCACTTACAGAGGGCGTGATATGAAGACTTCCCATGATGGGCTTGATATCAGCGAACGTGACTGGAAGATATTCGTGGGCCATACGGTGGCCACCCTGGACAGTCTTGAAGTCTTTGGGGAAGAGAGGGCGGACTGCCTAAGCTTTGTAGCCGATTTCGAAGGTGACATCGTAGGAAGCTCACAGTCATAGCAACTCGTTCGCGTCCTTCACAACCTTGTCGAGAACAGGTTGAAATCACAGAGTTCTGGGATGTTGCCTAAAGCTCTCCTCGGTTAGCATCGGATATCAATGTTCGGTAAAGTCTGGTGAATCGTTCGATTGAACGGTATGTTGCGGGCTAATGGATATTCGAGCTAGGTGCGGAGGAGAAACCATGACTGACTCACAGGAGGAATCGCTGTACACGCGCCTTGGCGGGTATGACGCCATCGCAGCGGTCACTGACGAGTTCCTCGAACGCCTCATGAGCGACCCAACGATTGGCTACTATTGGGCGGGCGACAGCAAAGATACAAAGAGACGAGACCGGCAGTTGATAGTCGATTTCTTGTGTGAAGCCACCGGCGGCCCCGTCTTTTATACCGGCCGCGACATGAAGACATCACACCATGGGCTGGGCATCAGTGAGCATGATTACGATATTCTCATGGAGCACTGCGTAGCGACCCTAGATAAGTTCGAGGTCCCGGAAATGGAAAAAAGCGAAGTGTGTGCCTTTCTTAACGGCCTTCGTGCAGACATCGTGGACTAGAGGAGATTTATTCCGCAGTCTCTTTGTGACTCTCGTCATCGTTTAGTAAGCTTCGGCGGCCTGAGCGTTTTCCAGGCCAATCAGAAGATTATTGGCGACGAAGGCCGAGAGCGTGATCTAGGGACGCGTGCCAATCGCGGACATGGTGAGACCACATATTGACCCGCCGTAGATCAGGCAGCTCCTGAAGGATCACTTTGGGCAGCCTATCGAGCGCCCCTATCGGCTCCGAAGCCGAGGGTCCAGGACGTCGCGCAGCATATCCCCCAGCATGTTGCCGGAGAACACAGTGATTGCGATGAGGATTCCAGGGGCCATGGCCATCCACGGGCCCGTCTGCAAGAACCTGCGGGCGTCGGAGAGCATCCTCCCCCAGGAAGGGGCCGGCTCCGGCACGCCCAGCCCCAGGAAGCTGAGGGAGGCCTCCACCAAGATAGCGTTGGGCAGAATAAGCGTGGCCATGACGATGACTGAGACAAAGGTCTGGGGCAGAATGTGTCGTGTCAGGATGCGCGCGTCGTTCGCTCCCAGGGCGATGGCCGCCGTCACATAGTCGCTCTCCTTCAACGTCAGCACGACGGACCGCACGAGACGGATGAGCCGGGGCGTCTGGATCGTGGCGATGGCGATTACGACGTTGGGAAGGGAGGGGCCCAGCGCCGTCACGATCACCAGGGCCAGCAAGAGGGTCGGCACCGTCAGGCTCAGGTCCACCAATCTCTGGATAACCTGGTCCGTCACTCCACCGTAGTAACCGGACACCAGCCCGACGAACGTGCCGATGGAGACACCGATCAGGAGAACCAGGAAGCCGACCGACAGGGAGATGCGGGCCCCCTGGAGGACGCGGCTAAGCAGGTCCCTGCCCAGGTTGTCCGTCCCAAACAAGTGCGCGGAGCTTGGGGCTTTGAGAGCGGCGTCTGCGTCCACCTGAATCGGGTCGTAGGGTGCAGCGATCGGCCCTACGATGGCGGTAACGATGAGGGCCACCAGGATAATGGCGCTCACGAATCCCACCGGCTGTCTCTTGAACAGTCGCGCCGCCCGGGCCAGCAGAGGCGCAGCCTCGCCTCGCCTCTGAATGGTCGTCGTAGGAGTGGTCTCCTGCACCCCGCCCTCCTTTACTCGAGCCTGATTCGTGGGTCAACGAAGCCGTAGAGGAGGTCCGTGAACAGATTTATCCCAACGACAAGTACCCCGAAGACCATCACCGACGCCTGGATATAGGCGTAGTCCCTGTACTCCAAGGCTTCCACCAACCCCGATCCAAGGCCATTGATGTTAAAGATGTTCTCGATGATCACCGACCCGCCCAGGAGCTCGATGGAGAGCAGGCTGAACATGGTCAGGTTGGGAGCCATGGTGTTGCGAAGGGCGTGCCGGTAGGTCACCACACGCTCCGTGAGGCCCTTGGCCCGCGCCGTGCGGACGTAGTCCTCCCGCAGCACCTCGAGCATGGTGTTGCGCACCAGTCTGGTCAGCGCCGCCCCAAAGTAGAAGCCCAGGGCCAGGGCGGGCCATATAAACTGCTTGAACGCCGTCCACGGTTCGCTCCAGAGTGTGGCGTAGCCGAAGGGAGGGAACCAGTCGAAAATGAGCACCAGAATCAAGATGACCAGCGTGCCGATGAGAAAGGTAGGGAGGGCCATACCCCCCACGGCCACCAGGCGGACGGCGTTATCCAGGAACGTGCCCTGCCGCACCGCCGCCAACGTGCCAAAGACAGTCGATGTCACCAGGATAAACGCCAGCCCCATCAGTGCCACCTGGGCGGTGCGCGCGAAACGTCGTGGAATCTCCTGGGCTACCGGCCGGTTCCACGTAATGGCCTTTCCCAGGTCCCCCCGCAGGGTGCTCCAGATCCAGGTAGCGTATTGGGCAGTTAGAGGACGGTTGAGACCCAACTCCTCGCGAAGCTGCTCTAGCCTCACCAGGTCGATGGGCCGGCCCTCGCCCACACGCTGCGACATAATACCCACGGCTGGGTCCCCGGGGATGACCCGGACCAACATGAAAACGACGATCGTGACGCCGAAGAGCAGGAAAACTCCTGTTATAAGGCGGCGGACAACGTAGTTCCTGTACACCGTATCACCCGGCCTTGCCAATCATGTGTTTATACGTGCCTCGCCTCCTAACGTTCCACACAGGAATTTAGTGAGCAAAACAGGGGGCCCGCAGCATCCTGGAGAGGCACAGGCTCCCGGCGTACCTCTCCGATCTGCTTACTGCTCGAGCCAGGCGTCAACGAAGCGCCAGCCGCCTGGCCGAAGTAGTCTCGGCGTGGGCCAGTGGAACTTCGGGTTGATACTGAACCAGTAGCCTGCCTGATGCAGGTTATAGATCCAAAGGCCCTCGTCCGGGTCGTTGGCCAGCAGCTCCGTCATCTCGCTGATAATGGGTTTTCGCTCCTGCGGGTCGATCATGCCGGCCTGCTGGTCGAAGAGGTCCCAGACCTTGGGCATCTCGGCGTTGCACCGGTTCTGCGGAGATCCCCGCTCGAAGAACACCAGCCAGGCGTTGGGGTCGGCGAAGTCGGGGGCGGCCCGGTGGATCTCAATCATGAACTCGCAGGGACTCTCCCGCAGCTGGAAGGCAGCCCCGTCGGGCGGCGTGTCAACCTCCACGTTGAGCCCGATCTCCCTGAGGCCCTGTGCGTAGAAGATGGCCGTGTCCCTGTGCGTGCCCGCGGGATGATGGAACAGGCGGACGGTCTTTCCCATCGCACCTGCTTCCTCGAGGAGCGCCCGCGCCTCTGCATAGGCCTCCGTCTTGTCCCGTCGATACGGCACGAGGCCGGTGTCCGGGTCCACCTCGTCCTCTGTGAGGCCGCCCAGCAAGGGCGGTACGGTGAGCATCGGCTGCCCTTCCCCGCCCTCGTTGGTCTTGATCTGGCCCCACCGGTCCCAGCCTAGGTAGATGGCCTTGCGGACGCGGAAGTCCTGGAAAAGCTCCTCCTGTGGGTTCAAGATGGCAAACCGCATGTAGGCTCCGGTGGCCTGCTCGTAGCGGGCATCGGGCCGGCCCCGTCGCGCCTCCTCCACAAGGGTGGCGTCGTTCCTGATCGGACTGAACATGTCGAGCTCGCCGGCCATGAAGGCGGCGTTCATGGTGCTTACATCACCAAAGATGAGCACGTCAATGCCGTCCATGTAAGGCAAGCCCTCCTGGTAGAAATTGGAGTTGCGCCGCATGCCGAAGACGACGCCCGGCTCAAAGCGGTCAAACATGAAGGGCCCGCTGCCGATGAGCATGGCCGTGTCTTCGATCTCGTCGCCCTCCGTGCCGCCGAGCTGATCGATGATCGAGCTGGGCATGATGCTCGTGTTGTTGTTGGCCATCTGGTGGATCAGGTCGGGCCGGATGGCGTTGAGGTTCACAATTACGGTGTTGTCGTCGGGGGTCTCGTAGCCGGTTATGTTGTTCCTCACCAGCGGGGCAATGGAAGCCTCGCCCCCAGGGCGGCCGTGCCGCTTCAGGCTCGCAACCACGTCGGCGCTCGTGACCGGCTCTCCGTTGTGGAAGCGGGCGTTGGGGTTGAGGTTGAAAGTCCAACTCCGGCCGTCGCTGCTCGTTTCCCAGCGGGTGGCGAGGTCCGGGACGATGGCGAACCCTGGTTGATTCCAGTCATAACGCACCGTGCTGCTATAGACGGCCCAGAAGGTCATCTGTGGGTCGTCGGTCACATGGGCATCAAAACCGATGGGTCCCAGTGCCGCCCGTAACGAAGGACACCGCCGTACTGCGGCCCACTCACGCCGGGTTGAGCGGCGGCCGGTGGTGCTGCAGCGGGCGCGGCGACAGCAGGCGCGGCAGCGGGAGGCGACGCCGGTGGTGCCTCCTCGCTAGCGCCGCACGCTACTACAAAAGCCAGCATTGCGGCCATCAATGGTGTAACCCACATCAATTTTCTCACTGACTCAACTCCTCGACAATTTCGCCTCGCCTATTGGGGATAATCGTTTCAGTTATAGGCTGATTGAATGGATGGGAGAGAGAGCTCCAGCTTGACCTACAGGCCGCCAGATATTAGCATCACCGAATATCAAGTGCCAAGATATTCTCATTGACCACCCATATCCACCGCCTACCGGCCCTCTGCGCATAAACAGACCCGACATTACGGCTACAGGAGACGATTGTCGTAGGCGAGGCGACTATGCTCCCCTCGCGCATAATGATAAGGTCATTGAGTGCAAAGCAACCGCCGCAATCTAACGACATTGATTTCAATGTAGGGTAGCAAAACCCGACTCTGACCACACGGGAGCTCACCAACGCGGCTACTAGTGGCGCTACCAGACCTGATTGCGTTCCTTTCACGCCATAACCGTATGCTCAAAGCCTCGTAAGAAAGCCTGCATTCGATGGCGTGATCCAGCAATGGGAGCCAATCGCGGACATGGTGAAACCCCATATTGACCCGTCGCAGATCGGGCAGCTCCTGAAGGATCGCTTTGGGCAGTCCGTGGAGCGGCTGGCTCCCGTCGGCACGGGTCAGATATCCAGCGCCTTTTCTTTCAGCGTAGCCGGCAAAGACTATATCGTACGCTTCAACACCGGTAAGATGGCCATGGCATTCGGGAAGGACCAGCTGATAGCCGAGAGGCTCGCTTCGTCGGGTATTCCAGTGCCTCCTATACTCCACCGTGGTACCTTCGATGGCCTCCTCTTTGCCATCTCGCTGAAGTATCCCGGCGTGCCCCTTGACGAGCTGGAGCCTTCTGATTACCGACGAGTCATCCCCGCAGTGATCGAGACCCTGGATACGATACATCGCATTGATATCAGCGATACGCAGAATTACGGCCTCTTCGACGACAGGGGCGCAGGCCTATTCCCAAGCTGGGCGGACTATCTGCTGGATGTCGCCAATGAAGAGTCGGAAGAAGGCTTCTACGGCAAGTGGCACTGGATGTTCGACGAGACGTTCGTCGACCGGGAGTTCTTTGACCGCATCTATGAGCAGATGAGGTCGCTACTGAAATACTGTCCGGAGGAGCGGTTTCTCGTGCATGCGGACTACGCCTTCGGAAATGTCCTTGCCGAGGACGGAAAGATCACCGCAGTCCTGGACTGGGCCAATTCCGTGTACGGCGATTTTCTCTACGACGTTGCCTGGCTCGACATTGGCTATCCAGACGCGGACTATCGGTCGCTTTTCGAGCAGTATTACCGGGATAGAGGCCGCTCTATGCCTCACTACGCGGAGCGGCTGGTGTGCTATCAGTGCTACATCTGTCTCGACTCGATGCGCTGGTATGGGATGTCGGGGAAGCTGAGCGACTATGAATGGATGCGCCGGCGTATCCTCAAGATCTTGGAGCAAAACTGAGTCGGGCCGTCATTCCTTTTATTGATATGAAAAATGCGACGGTTGCAGGCAATGACTCAGAGCAATGGATGCGTGCGAGATGTACGGGTTTCCTTCGCCGCGAGGGTTAGAAGCGCCCTCAGTACATGAAATATGTCTGTCCGTTGCCCGTGGAATCATCGGGGTCGCTGAAGCTCGATAGGTGCGGGCCTCGCCGCGCTCTTGGATGCGAGTACCCACGACCAAACGCTACAAATGTACCACAATACTAATACAGGGATTCACACCATTTCCGCACGAATTTAAAACCTGGCCCACTCACTGAGATTGCGGGGACGACTTACGTGCGGCAGTGCTCATTTGGAGGGGAAGCGGATATGAGGGGCGTCGCCCTTAGGTTTCTGACGCGGAAACGCGGCTTTACGCTTGTAGAGATCCTGATAGCGGTAGCCATCCTGGGCATTGTGGCAGCGGTGGCCGTTCCCACTGTCGCCACCATAAAGAGTAGAAGTGAGGCCAAGGCCAATGCCGGCGAGCTGATGAACGTGGCCTCTGCACTGCACACCATGATGAGCGATCAGGAGCTGGACTCGGTTACGGCCATTCCTCAGGCCAGCGCCACTAACGCCATGAGCGCATTCCCTGACGGCACCTATCCACTCTATAGCGGCGCAACGGGCGACTACCTACGCCAGGCCACGACCAAATGCACGTATTACGTAACTGCGGCAGGCCGGGTGAGCCAGGACTCCTGCTAGATAACGGCGACCTACGTGTCGTACGCAGCCATACTCCTCACCACTGAATTTCAGAGTTGCCCTTGGAGCGTCAATTCGCCTCCAGAAAAGGCCGGCCGATACCCCCAATCGCTAAGAGCCTATCCGAAAACTGCCACGAATGGTTTGACAAGCTCACCACGAACGGGCAATCTTCCGTTCGTCCTGAGCACGGTCGAAGGACCGTAAGACGTCCAAATGAGGTTTCCGGATAGGCTCTTAG
>JADFKI010000304.1 GCA_022565015.1 Chloroflexota bacterium | reverse complement strand
CCTCCATAATCCGGCTTGCTCTCCAGGATACGTACTCTCGCAGCACATACCAACCCCTCCCCAACGACGAAATGGACGACCATGGCTGACTTTCATCGCGTCGACTAATTGCTCAGGCTCCTAGTAGCTCAAAAATCCCGAGCACGTTTCTTATTTCAACCTGAGTTTGCTAAGGGCTCAGAAAACTTCCGGCGCACGGTGTTGTCCCCCGGCCGGCGTGCCTGAAAGACATCTCTCAACGGATGCTCTTCCTGTCTGGAAAGGAGTCGTGACATGGTCACACGAGTTGCCGCTATCGGGGTTAGCCACTGGCATTCTCTCTACGACTCCGCCTACCTGCGCCACCTGAGGAGTATGGATGACGTCGAGATAGTCGGCGTGCACGACCTCGATCCCTCGATTGCCGCTCATCGGGCCAAGGAGCTGGGCGGCGATGCTCCGACTTTCTCCGATTACAGACAGATGCTCCGCGACGTGAAACCCGATTTCGTTCTCGCGCTGGGCCCTCACAGCGCCATGTCCGAGACCGCCCACTGCCTGCTGGATCAACGCATTCCCTTCATCATGGAGAAGCCGATGAGCTTCAATGCACGGCAGCTTCGGGGCGTCGTTGAAAAGGCGGACGCCACCGGCGGGTTCGCGGCGGTGCCCTTGAGCAATCGCTACCTGCCGTTCATGGCGAAGGCAAAAGAGCTGGCGGGCAGCGGAGTTTACGGCCCGTTGACGCACTTCTACATGCGATTGAACCGGCCAACGTCGGCCCGCTATGCGGCGTGGGGCGCCAGCTGGATGATGGACCCAAAGGTCGCCAACGGCGGATGCCTTCGAAACCTCGGCTCTCACGGACTCGACGCCTTCGTATATCTGACGGGCGAGGGCGAGCAGATAGAAGTCACGGGAGCGCACCTCGGATGGGACGTGCTTCGTGAGCCCGTGGAGGACTACGCTTCGGTCCTGGTGAGGTCCGGTAAGGGGGTCCTGGGGACGATCGAGGTCGGCAACGGCTTTCCCCACGACGGCACGGACGGCGAGTGGAAGGCGGCGTTCCGCAGCGCAATTCTGACCTTCAAGGACGGAGTCTTGAAGCTGAGCACGCCCGACGGACAGGAGGTCCTTCCATCGGAGCTGAAGGAAAACCCGTCGTTCACGGTACTGCGAGATACACTCAAAGCCATGGGCCGGGGAGAGAGTCCGCCAATCAGCGTTCACGACTGCTATCGCGCGGTGCGGCTGATTGACCTTGCGTACATTGCGGCTGGAAACCCGTACGGCACGGCGGAGGTCTAACGCATCCCGAACATGCCTGAAGAAATCCTGAATCCGGGCCATGGCGTTCAAAGCTCCAGGGCGTTTCGTACATCGGTCATCGCCGCGACGACGGCCTGAATATCGTCTGGCGTGTTGTAGAAGTAGGGCGAGATGCGGACCGCGCCCGGTCTGAAGTCCAGGATGAAGTCCCGTTTCATCAGCTCTTCCACCATGCGGGCAGGGTCCTCCATCTCGACCATCGTGATGCTCGCATGTCGCTGGGCATCTTCCGGACAGCGAAGGGTGAAGCCCTCCTCCCTCAGCCTGGAGACAAGCAGCTGCGTCAGCTCCGACGTGCGCTCTCGTATCGCCTCCGGGCCGATCTCGTTGACGATCCGCAGCCCTTCCGCGCCCGCGAATATGGCAGCGACGGAGGGAGTGCCCATCTCGAACCGTCCGGCGTCCTCCTTGAACACCATCTCGTTGGGATTGAACTCGAACTGGTCTCGGTTGCCGAACCAGCCCGTCACCGTGGGCTCGAGCTGGTCTATGAGGTCCCTCCGAACGTACAGGTAGGCGACGCCGGTCCCTCCGAGCAGCCACTTCAACCCGCCCGACGCCAGCATATCTATTCCCTGCGCCTTCACGTCTATAGGGACCTGGCCGGTCGACTGATAGTCGTCTATGAAGGCGAGGGTGTCGTGTCTGTGAGCGATCTCGGTCACGGCTGCGACGTCCTGTATGAAGCCGCTGGTGAAGTAGACGTGGCTCGTTGCCACGAGCTTCGTGTGCTCGTCGATGGCGGACTCGAACTGCTCCAGGTCCACCTCGACCTTATCCCTGGGCTGGATGACCCGCGTCTCCACTCCCATCCCGCCCTTGGCGTGAAACTGGTGAGGGACCGTGGGGAAATCCAGCGCGGTCGTGACTACGTTGTCGCCTTCGCCAAGCTGGAGGCTGGACGCGATCGAAGTCAGCGCGACGGATATATTCGGCATGATCGCGATCTCGTCGGGGCCGGCGTTGATCACGGACGCAAAGCCCTGTCGAAGCTCCGCGACTTCGTTCATCCAGTCCGAGTACCATGCCGCCGCGCCAAGTTCGGTCCACTGGTCCATAAAGCGGTCCATGGCCGCACGCGTGCGTCGGGAGAGCAGACCCAACGAGCAGCTGTTCAGGTAGGTCTTGGCGTCCAGGGTAGGGAACTCGCGTCTCAGTGAAGTCCAGTCTTGGCTGCGCTGCATGTCTGTCGTCCTCGGGAGAATATAACGGGGTCTCCGGCCTCATTCTAGGCCCGACTGGTTGGATGTCAACCTCATGACGTACCTGTGCCGATTGCCATGACGAGCGCCTTAAAGTAAAATCCAGGAATTACGGACGGTCGGCAGTGTGCGACACCGAGACGAAGCGGAGGAGCCTGATGGTAGACGCGACCAAGATCGAGCAGGACTTTGACAACCAGTTCACCAGCCAGTTCGGCTTTCCGAAAGAGCGTTCCGCAACAAAAATAAAGTCCTATCTGGCGGAGAACGTGAAGGAGTTCATCAAGGCCTCTCCCATGCTGGTCATGGCCACGAGCGACGGCCAGGGCAACTGCGACGCTTCCCCCAAGGGCGGCAAGCCGGGCTTCGTAAAGATCCTCGACGACAGCCGCATTATTATTCCCGATGTCGCCGGCAACAAGCTATTCCAGAGCTATCTGAACATCACGGAGAATCCGAAAATCGGGCTCGTGTTCTTCATACCGGGACTCCGTGAGACGGCCAGGGTCAACGGCACGGCCACGATCGTCAGCGGCGAAGAGCTCGACCGCCTGAACGTCGAGATGGAAGTTTTCAATCCAGATGAAAATGCAAAAATCCTCCAGGGCATCGTCGTCGATGTCGAAGAGGCGTACGGCCACTGCCCCCGTGCGCTGGCCTTCTCCGACTTCTGGGACGAGGGCAACATAAAGGAAAACAGGGAAGGCGCTCGAAGGGCATAGGGCCTCGTTCTTGCCCTCCCTGGGCTGATTAACGCTCCAGTATATGAAGAGTGAAAAATGCCGGAAGGCGCCCTAAGTGATGTAACCGTTGTCGAATACAGCCGAGGCGCAATGGGGGCTACGTGCGCCAAGGCGATGGCGGACCTGGGCGCGACCGTCGTCAAGGTCGAGCCGCCCGACGGCGATCCGCTAAGACTTGCCGGCCCCTTTCCCGACGACGAGCCTCATCCCGATAAGAGCGGCCTTTTCCTGTACCTCAACGCCAACAAGAAGGGCGTCACCCTGGACCTCGAATCCAACTCCGGTAGGGCCACGCTCAGAAGGCTGATCGCGGCCGCGGACGTATTCGTGACCGACCTTCAGCCTCGCGACGCCTCAGAGCTTTTGCTGGACTACGATTCCCTGAAGCGGATTAACCAGGGTCTGGTCGCCACCTACGTCACGCACTTCGGCCACACCGGCCCATACAAGGACTACCAGGGCACCGACCTCATCTCCTGGCACATGGGCGGACTTGGCTATGAGACCCCTGCCTTCTACGTGACAGACGCCGAAAAGGAATACCCCCTCAGGGGCGGCACCAACCAGGCCGAATACCTAGCCGGATGGACCGCCGCCGCCGCGACAATGGCCGGGCTCGCTTATCGAGAGACCTACGGCGTCGGCCAGATGGTCGACGTATCCGCGATGGAGGCCGTCGCCAACCACATCCGGACCGGCTTCGCTATATACTCCTACGACATCAGCCGGGTGCCCGAAAACCGCCTGAAAGTCCACTTTCCCTGGA
>JADFKI010000058.1 GCA_022565015.1 Chloroflexota bacterium | reverse complement strand
CCAAACCGGGGAAATATCATCGCCCGCCTGCCCGGGGACTCGGGCGAGAATGGCCTCATGCTCATGTCGCATACCGACGTGGTTCCCGTCGAAGAGGAGGACAAGTGGCGCTTTCCGCCCTTTTCGGCGACCGTGGCCGACGGGCGTGTGTACGGCCGCGGCGCGTCCGACTGCAAGGGGCTGCTGACCGCCCAGCTTTACGCCTTCCGCCTGCTGAAGCGCAACGGAATCCAGTTCGGCGACACGCTGGTGCTGGCGTCGGGTGCGGACGAAGAGCACGGCGGCAGGTACGGCTTTGGCTGGCTGGCCGAAAACCATCCCGACAAGATCACGGCGCCCTTCGCCGTGAACGAGGGAGGCGGAACTCCCATCGACTCGCCCAGCGGCCTCACGTATCTCCTCGGCGTAGGCGAGAAGGGGAGGCTCCAGGTGGAGATAGAAGTGAAGGGCACCAGCGCCCACGCGTCCGTACCCTGGCAGGGAACGAACGCCATGTACCGCCTGAACCGGGTGCTACAGCGGTTAGAGGCTTACGAGCCGGAATTGGACGCCTCGACGCAGATATTCGACCACCTCTCGACATTTGCCATCGAGCACAAGCCGTCCTCGGAAAACATCGAGGAGATAATAGCGGAGCTTCAACCAACGAACCCCAGGCTAGCATCAATGCTGCGGGCGCTTTCCCGAATGACCATCACGCCGACGATGATCAGAGGCGGCATCAAGTCCAACAGCGTGCCCGAGACGATACGGCTGACGTGCGACGTCAGGACGCTGCCGTTCCAGAACGAGGACTATCTTCGGTCGGAGCTGGACAAGACCCTGGAGGGCATCCCCGGCATAAGCTACGAGATCGACTACATGGCCGTTCCCAACTCGTCCCAGTTCGAGTCCCGCCTGGCCGACAGCATCAAGGACGCGACGGCCAAGGCCCTGAATCACGACGACGTTCAGTGGGTGCCGGCCATCAGCAACGGGTTCACGGACTCAAGGTTCACGAGGCCGCTGGGGGTGACGACCTACGGCTTCAACGGGTCCCATCCCGACGACGACCCGATGCTCAGCAAGGCCCACGGCACCGACGAGTCGGTCGGCATCAAGAGCCTGATAAGCGGCACGAAGATCATGATGGCGCTGGCTATAGACCTGTGCAGAGGCCGCTAGTCTATCTATGCCGCCTGAAACGGTAGACGACCGCGACTCTCATCTAATGTCCAAACCTTCGCCCGTGGCGGTTGACCACGTCGTCGTTAAGGACCGCACCGAGACCAGGCCCTCCGGCAAACCAGAGGCGTCCTTCCTCGATTCGCTCACGAGGTTCTATCAGGTCGGCCCGCCAGTCTGCCTCATACACGGCATGTTCGAGCGGCATGGCGGCCTCGACCGCCGCAGTGACGTGCGCCGACGCCAGAAGAGATATAGGGCCGGACGGGCAATGAAGCGAAACACCGGAGCCTGAGTTTGTGGCGGACCTTCCCGCTTTGCATGCCTCGACGACTCCTCCGCAATACTTGACGTCGGGCATGATGATCGAAACCGCATTCCGCTTTATCAGATCGTCGAAGAACTTTTTACCGTAGCCGCTCTCTCCACCGGCCACGGACATGGCGACCTTCGCGGCCACGCTGGACAGGCCAGACGGGTCTTCAATCGGCGAGACCGGCTCTTCGAACCAACCGATGTCGAATTTCGCAAGCTCGGCAGCGACGACGGGCGCCGTATGCACCTCGAAACGGCTGTGGCAGTCCACGAGCAACCTGACGTCCGGTCCGACCGCCTCTCGAATCGCGGCCACTCTCTCCATGCCTGGGCCCGCCATCTCGACGATGTCCTCCACCGACGAGGGCGGTGATGCCTCGTCGAAAGGGGCGCATTTTACGATGTCGAACCCTCGTTGCACGGCGAGCTCCGCCGCATCCGCGAAGGCCCTGGGTGACCGCTCCCTGGTAAGAAGGTGTCGGTTGATATTGGCGTAGAGCGGTATGCTTTCGACATCTTCGCCGCCGAGAAACCTCGTCAACGACTGGCCCGACCTTGTGGCCTGTATCTGTGCCGTTGCCGTTCTCAACGCGGAGACGGCCGTTTCCAGAGGCCGCTTTCCGGCTACATCGACTTCGGCCAGGCCAAGAGACGGCGACACATCGGCTTCACTGGAAAGCTCGCGGGCCGATAACGTCGTCACCGCCTCTATCAGCATCGCGACGACGGCTTTCGTATTGTGTCCGCTGGTGATCTCGACCAACGTTTCGAGTCCGTCGGCGTCGCGGAATTCGGCGAACGTCCATGTCGTTCGCGCCGTCACCTCCACGGCCGCGAACGATACGCTTTCAATTCTGATAGTTTCGATTAAGTCTCCAATCCCCAGGGGCCTTCGGCTCAAGAGGGTGAATATTCACCCAGGAACTTCAGAGTGCGAAGGTAGGAATCCCTCGACCCGTTTGCCATGACGACGCTGGCAAGCACCTCCGTGGCGCCCCAGTGGAAGATGGCATTGAGCCTGTCCGCCACCGCCGCCTCGTCTCCGGATATCAGCACGGCGTCAAGTATCTCGTTCGTCCAGCCATCCGTCTCCGACGAAGGGAACCCCGCAGAGGCGAACATTCTGGCATAGAAGGGAGTCCTGGGGAAGTATCCAAGCTGTTGGCGCACACCGTCCCGGGCGGCCTCGAGGTCCTCATCCACACAGACGGGCGCGTGGACTATCAGTGAGGGTGTTTGTCTGCCGGCGGCCTCCGCACCCTTCCGCAGGGCCGGCAGAGCCACGTCCCTTACGTAGAAGTGGGGGCAGACCCAGCTGATTGCGCCGTCGGCGACCTCGCCGCAGATCTCGTAGGACCTGGACCTGAGTGCGGATGCGAAAACAGGAACGTCCACGGGCTCGGGCATCGTAGCGGCGGCCGTGATCCGGCTCCCCTTGAACTCGACGCTCCCGCCGTGTAATAACGCCTTCAACACCTGAAGGTACTCCCTCAGGTGAGTCAACGGGGCTTCAAAGTCCGTCCCAAAGGTCTGCTGCATCCCCTGCCTGTGCCCCGGGCCGACGCCCAGTCGAAAGCGCCCCGGGGCAAGGTTGGCGATGGTCGCGGCCTGCCTGGCCGTCGTGACGGGGTGGCGCGACCATGTCTGCATTATCGAGGTCCCCAACATAATGCTGTCCGTCTGTGCGGCTGCGGCGGCCAAAATGCTCAACGAGTCGCCGGCGTCTCCTCCGGACGTCATCCAGGCAGCCTTGACGCCAAGCGACTCGGCCTCGCGGATGTTCGCCAACGTCTCAGACGCACTGGGCGCCGCTACCGAAATGCCTACGAGCTTTTCCGTCATCGTCGTCACCCCCTGAGGAAAGTGATGTGTTCGCGGGCAGTATATCATGGCCCTGTGTGCCTTGGTGGTCGGACTCGCAGGATTCTGTCCGGTCCATGCAGCCTTGGCATAGACCCCCTCAGATGATAAACTTACATGTAATTCTTCGAGAGGGTCCCATATGGACGGCCTGATAGAGCACGAGAAGCTGGAAAACACATTCCCGACCATGATTGTGGCGTTCGCGGGCTGGCCGGATGCTGCGGAGGCCGCGACCAGGGCGATCCGCTACCTGGTGCGCAAGCTGCCTGCGAAGAAGTTTGCCGAGATAGACCCCGAGGACTTTTACGACTTCACGACCGTGCGGCCCCAGACCCGCGTCAATCGCAAGGGCGAGCGAACCATGAGGTGGCCGCGCAACGACCTCTACTACTTCGAATCGGAAGAAGAATCTCGTCGAGTTATCCTCTTTGTCGGTACTGAGCCGAACCTGAAATGGCGAGCGTACTCAAACATCCTGACGACAACAGCGCATGATCACGGCGTAAAGCTGATCATATCCCTTGGCGCGCTGCTCGACGCCGTCCCTCATACCAGGGACCCCAGAATCACGGGCAGGGCGAGCTCCGACGAGCTGACCCAGAAGGCCGAGTGGTTGGGCATTCGGAACTCAGGCTACCAGGGACCGACTGGGATTCACACCGCGTTCATGGATGCCTGCACGAAGCTGAATATTCCCCACGCCAGCATATGGGGGCACTGCCCGCACTACGTACAGACATCGCCGGACCCCAAGGTGAGCCACGCCCTGCTTACCAGGCTCCGAAGTCTCATTGATGTCGACGTCGACCTGGATGAGTTGCGCCTGGCGGCCGACGCATACCAGACCGAGGTGGACAAGATCATCTCCAAGCAGCCGGACGTTACCTCCTATGTCAGCCGTCTGGAGCAGCGTTACGATGCGGCCAACGCCACTTCTGACGAGATTCCCAGCCCCGACACGATGGTCCGCGAGCTGGAGGACTTTCTCAGAAGCCAGCGACAGAATACGGAAAACACGGAAGAGTCGTAGCCGCGGCATAATCTTTCCTTCGTTCCCGTTTTTTCCCCACGACGGTCGCCGTGCGTAAAAAAAACCACATCTCGACTGACTCACCAGAAAAGTTTCATGGGAGGATTCTATGGCCGTCGCCCCTAAGGACGCCTGGACGGAGCTAGGCGGGCTGAGCTTTCACTATCGTGACTGGGGCGGCTCCGGTCAGCCGATCGTTCTTCTACACGGCCTCGCCTCGACGAGCCGCATCTGGGACATGGTCGCGCCCATACTCGCGGCCGACTACGCTGTGGTCGCCTTGGATCAGAGGGGCCATGGTGAAAGCGCGAAGCCCGACGGCGGCTACGACTTTGCCTCCGTCAGCGCCGACCTTCACGCCTTCATCCAGCACCTCGCCATGGAAAGTCCCGTCGTGATCGGCCATTCATGGGGAGGCGACGTCGCGCTGGAATTTGCGGTCGAACGCCCTGACATCTGCAGGGGCCTTGGCTTCGTTGACGGCGGCAGCATAGAGATATCAACCAGGCCGGACAACACGCTGGAGCGAGCGATGGAGGACATGGCGCCTCCCGACTGGACCGGCATGACCGTAGACAAGCTGCTGGAGAGGGCCCGGACGTGGCGACAACCCTCGATGCTAACCCCCGCCCATGAGGAGATCCTCCTGTCCAACTTCAACATAGACGGCAACGGGGCCATCTCTGCGCGGCTGAGTAGGGAGAACCACCTGAAGATAATCGAGGCCTTGTGGGACCATGTCCCATCCAGGCTATACCCGGCGGTGTCGTGTCCGGTGCTACTGATGCCCGCCAGACAAGACGACGTCGACTCTCAGGACGACCGTCAGTCACGACGGGCCGAGAGCATCAAGACAGCGGAGGGCCTGATACCGAAAAGCAAGACAGTCTGGTTCGAAGACAGCGTGCACGATGTGCCGATACAGCGGCCAGAGCTAGTCGCACAGGCGATCGCCGAGCACATAGAAAACAGGTTTTTCGGTTGATTATCCCAGGCGTTTGGCTATATCAACCACGCGTCGGTCGATACGCCACGGCGTTCGATTATAGAAGCCGCTGTGTGGGACCAACCCCGGCAGCGCCATTGCCGTTGACGGCAGGTCGAGCAAGCAACTCCGCCAACTCATCCTCAGACATGCCCTGTACCTCGGACCCGCCCTCGGTTGAGGGCTCGGGGTCACCATAGGCGCTGGGGATTCCGGTCGCGACCAGCGTAATCCTCACCCGCTTCTTCATCTTCGTGTCCTGGCGGACACCGAATATGACGTTGGCATCGGACCCCGCGGCCTTGCCTATGACCTCGGCGACCTCATGCACCTGCCCAAGGGTGAGGTCTTTGCCACCCGTTACGTTGAACAGAATACCCGCCGCTCCCTCGATGGGAGCGTCGAACAGCGGGTTCGCGAGGGCCTGTCTCGCGGCGTCCATAGCGGCCCACTTCCCCTTGCCCTCGCCCGTGGCAAGAAACGAGGGGCCTCCGTTGGTCATGATCGACCTGACGTCGGCGAAGTCTACGTTGATCATACCCGACAGGGTAATGAGCTCCGAGATGCCGCGAACGCCCTGGTGAAGGACCTCGTCCGCCGCCTCCAGCGCCTTCGAAAGCGACACCTCGCCATCCAATGACGGCAGCAGGCGATCGTTCTCGACTGCGATCAACGTATCGACCTTCTGGCGCAGGCTGACTATGCCCTGCTCCGCGACCTTTCTGCGCCTTGGCCCCTCGAATGAGAATGGCAGGGTGACCACGCCAACCGTGAGGGCCCCCTGCCTTCTGGCTATGTCGGCAACGACGGGAGCGGCGCCCGTGCCCGTGCCGCCGCCCATGCCGCACGTCACGAATACGAGATCGGTTCCGGCAAGCAGCTCTGCGACCTGACGCTGACTCTCCTTGATGGCCTTTCTGCCGACCTCGGGCCGGCCCCCGGAGCCCATGCCATTCGTGGTCTCAGGACCTATGGCAAAAGAACGAATACCTACCCGGCGAGACAAGGCCTGGACATCGGTGTTGAGCGACAGCGCTCCGACGCCACCCAGCCCCTTATCGAGCATTCGCACGACCGCGTTGCCTCCGGCGCCGCCGACGCCGACGACCTTGATTTTGATGTGAGATGAGCGTCCGTTGGCTATAGGCTCACCCTTAGGCGTGACCCACCTGTCGATCCGCGAAAAAAGATTCTCTATCACCTGGCACTGCCTCCTTGAGAGTTCTTTTAGCCGCCATGCGTATTATGGGAACCGTCGTGCAAGCGTCTCGATCGAAGGGATACGTCGCCGGACTGCATGCGAAGGCCTCCGAGCAATGCTACGCCGCCTGGGCCGTCGTCAGGAAGAAGTAGGGGATGTTCCATGTGCCCGAGCCCTGGATTTCCACTACTGCCTTATGGCTAAGCACACGCCTGACGACGCCGGAGCTCCCGTACCTGGGCCCGCCCTGGATCCTGCCAAGGTACAACACCTGCTGGCCCGGAACGAGGCTGCAGCAACGCACTGCGGGCATCGCACGCCTGGTTTCGGGCATGCCTGGCATCTCCATCTGCTTGGGGCTGGTACTCATGACTGCGAGGCTCATAACAATCACCGGGGTTTTCTGACTTATCTAAGAAGATGATAAAACAGAACGGGCGTTCTTGTCAACACGTATGTTCTGATGTTTCGGACATTCCAGTATTTACAGCCCTCTGAAAGGTGGACTTTTGTCGGAATACGTGAGGTGCTACAATCTGCTTGCTCACTGCCATACCCTCGACTGAAATCAGGAGAAGACATGCGATTGGAAGGCAAAGTGGCGCTCATTTCCGGTGGAAGCCGTGGCCAGGGCGAGGCCGAAGCCAGGCTATTCGCCTCCGAGGGCGCCGCCGTGGTTATTGGTGACATCCTCGAGGAAGAAGGAAAGAGACTCGCGGCGGAGATAGGCGATGCGGACGGCAGGGCGATCTTCGTGAAGCTGGACGTGACCAGCGAGGACGATTGGCGCAATGCCGTGCAGACCGCCGTATCCGAGTTCGGTAAGCTGGACATCCTGTTGAACAACGCGGGAATCTACAAGAGAACCCCCATAGAGCACACCTCGCTGGAGGAATGGGACAGCATTATGGACGTCAACACCAAGGGCGTGTTCCTGGGCACGAAGACCGCCATACCGGCGTTGAGGGAGTCGGGCGGCGGCTCCATCATAAACATATCATCCACCGCGGGCCTGGTTGGAAGCGCTCGCGGCAGCGCATACCCGGCCTCCAAGGGCGGCGTGCGTCTTCTCACGAAGATCACCGCGATTCAGCACGCGGCCGACGGCATACGCGCCAATTCCATCCATCCCGGCCCCATCGACACGGAGATGATCGCGGACAACATCGGCACGCCGGAGGGCCTTGCGGAGTCCATATCCCGCGTGCCCTTGGGACGTGTGGGCACCATCATGGACGTAGCGTACGGCGCGCTCTTCCTTGCGTCCGACGAGTCGTCGTACATGACGGGCTCAGAGCTCGTTATCGACGGCGGAATCACGGCACGGTGAGCGACGGCTCGGCGCGGCCCTTCGTGTCCCAGGTCGTAATGGACGTCAATGGCGTTGCCCGTGACATCGAAGTCGACCATCGGTGGACCCTCCTTCACGTCATCCGCGAGGTCCTTGACCTCACCGGCGCGAAGCGGGGATGCGACCGCGGCGAGTGCGGCGCATGCACCGTCTTGCTTGGCGGCGTTCCCGTCAACTCCTGCCAGATTCTCGCCGTGCAGGTAGGCGGCAGGCCGGTCGTTACGGTGGAAAGCCTCGGCAGCGGCGAGGGCCTGCATGCCATACAGCAGGCGTTCCTACGCATGGACGGCGGCCAGTGTGGTTATTGCACGCCCGGCTTCGTCATGAGCACAAAGGCGCTTCTGGATTCCAATCCCGCACCGTCAAGACAGGAGATACGAGACGCCCTTACGGGCAACACTTGCAGATGCAACGCATACGGCCGGATACTGGCCTCGGTTGAAGAGGCCGCCCGCATCATGGCAGAGGGTTAGAGGCAATATGGAAAACGCCGTCGTCGGCACTTCAGCTCCCAGGCAGGACCTTCCGGACAAGCTAACGGGCCAGGCCAAATTCACCAGCGACATCAAGCTTCCCGGCATGCTGTTCGGAAAGATTCTTCGAAGCCCGTATCCCCACGCCCGCATACTGTCGATCGATACCAGCAAAGCAGAGGCAATGCCCGGCGTTCATGCCGTCTTGACTCCATTTGACGTGCCTGAAGGCCGGTTGGCCCCAGATCTTGCCATTCTTGATACGAAGGTCCGCTTCGTCGGTGATGAGGTGGCCGCCGTCGCCGCCGATGATGAGGACACCGCGTTAGAGGCCCTGAAGGCGGTGGAGGTCGAGTACGAGCCCCTCTCGTTTGTGACGGACGCCGAAGAGGCCTTGAGGCCGAGCTCGGCCCCCATCCACGGCTCAAGCAACCTGGTCGGCGGCAAGCCCCTGTCATTGACGCGAGGCAGTGTCGAGGAGGGCTTCCGGCAGGCAGACCGGATCTTCGAAGAGACCTACACGACGCCCGCTCACTCCGGTGCGGCCCTTGAGACTCGGGCGGCGATCGCCATGTGGGAGGGCCCGAAGCTGACGGTATGGAAGTCCAGCCGAGGGGTCCACGCCGACCGGATTAGCATATCGTCCGCGCTGGGCATCCCCAGGGACGATGTCCGGGTCATCGGCCCCGCCATGGGAGCGGGCTACGGCACCAAGGACGAGACTCGGCTGGCCGCCATAACGGTGCTGCTGGCCCAACGCGCGGGACGTCCGGTGAAGATCGAGCTCACCAGGGAAGAGGAGTTCGTCGCCGGCAGGAAGCGGCACGCGACCAAGACGACTGTTAAGGTCGGTGTTAAGAACGACGGGACGGTGACCGCGGTCCACGCCACGACAATCATGGACACGGGCGCATACCTGTCGTCGGGCCCCGGCGTCGTCAGGAGGGCGGGCCAGGGAGCGCTGTACCTCTACAGGTGCGCCAACGTCCGCTACGACGGGTACCTGGCATACACGAACCAGCCTTCGGGAGGCTCCTACCGGGCGCTGGGCGCTCCTCAGGGGCATTTCGCCCTGGAGACCACCATGACCAAGATCGCCATGGCGCTGGGAATGGACCCTCTGGACTTCCGTCTCAAAAACCACGTCGGGCCGGAAGGACAGCCCGGCGAGAGGATAACGCCCGCCGATGAGATCATAGACACGCAGCCCGTCGAGGGCGGCATACCGTTTTCCAGCAACGGCCTACGTCAATGCCTCGAGAACGGCGCGGAGGCCTTCGGATGGTCTGACCCGGCTCCCAAGCCGAGGCCCGCATCAGAAGCTAAAAAAATCGGGCGCGGCATGTGCATGTTCATCTATCGAGGAGGGCCGGGGAGCAGGGCTCAGGCACGGGTCAGGCTCAATCGGGACGGCACCGTGCAGCTCATCGCGGGCCTGATGGACGTAGGGGAGGGCAACACGACCGCCATCTCTCAGATCGTGGCGCAGGAGATGGGCGTCCGGTACGAGCAGATATCGACTACCTTCGGCGATTCGAGCACGACGCCCGAGGCGCCCATCACATCCGGCTCGACGGCCACGTTTTCCACGGGCCTCGCGGCCAAGCAGGCGGCGGGCGAGCTGAGAGCCGGCATCATTCGCCTGGCCGCCGAGCACCTTGCCGTGCCGGAGGAGACCCTGGGCATCAGCGGTGACGACATAATCGACGTCGGGAGCTCGCGCCGGCTGCTGGGGCTGTCGGACGTGGCACGGCTCCGGGGAGAGGGCGAGCTGAGCGCGGAGGCCTCACTCATGCCCGGCAGCAAGGACTTCATCGTCAACTCCTTCGGGGCCCACTTCGCGGAGGTCGAGGTCGATACGGACACGGGCAACGTTCGCGTTCTGCGCTACGTGGCCGCCCACGACTCCGGCAGGATACTGAATCCGAACCTCGCGCGAAACCAGGTCGAGGGCGGGGTGTCCCAGATGCTGGGATTCGCGCTGACGGAGCAGATGATCACCGACGGCAGGAACGGGGCCACGGTCAACGCGAGCTTCCTGGAGCACAAGGGCCCCACGATCCAGGAGTATCCCGACATAGAGGTGCTTTTCGCCGACATCGAGGACCCCGTGGGGCCGTTCGGCGCGAAGGGACTTGGCGAGCCGCCCAGCATCGGCGTCGCGCCCGCGGTAGTGCACGCCATATACGATGCCGTCGGCGTCTGGATTCACGACCTGCCTGCAACGCCCGACAAGATTCTGAACGCGCTTTCGCTCAAGGAAGGCGAGCTTTAGAAGGCATTCTCTCGTCGTAGACCTTTGAATATTTTTCGATCAACGAACCGGGAAGCCAAAAGAACCGTAAGGCCGACGAATCTGGAAGGTTAAAATGTAACTGCAAGTCGTTGACCTATGAATATTGTTCAATCAACGAATCGGAAAGCCAAAAAAATGAAGGCGTTTGAATACGTAAGGGTCGAGTCCAGCGCCCAGGCCGTGGCGCTGCTGCATGACGGGGCAGGGGACGCTCTGGCGATCGCGGGCGGCACCGACCTGCTGGCCGAAGTCAAGGAGGGCATCGTCTCACCGGCGACGCTCGTCAGCCTGGCCGCGATTCCCGAACTCCAGGGGATGGAGCTCGATTCCGATGGGCTTACCATCGGCGCAGCGACCACGCTCGCAGAGATAGAGAGTCGTCCCGATATCGCCGGCAGCTATCCGCTGCTGGCTCAGGCGGTCTCGTCGGTGGCCACGCCTCAGGTCCGAAACGTAGGCACCATTGGAGGCAACCTGTGTCAGCGCCCGCGCTGCTGGTACTATCGCAGTACGCTCTTCGATTGCCTGAAAAAGGGCGGCTCCACATGCTTCGCGGTCGAGGGCGAGAGCAAATACCACGCGATCATCGGCGCGACCGACTGCCACATCGTTCACCCGTCGGATGTCGCCGTGGCGCTCGTCTCATTGAACGCGGATGTAGCCCTCATCGGCCCCGATGGGCGCCGCGAGCTCAAGATTATCGACTTCTTCCATGACGGCGCCGCCGACGTCACCAGCGAGAACGTGCTGAAGACGGGCGAGATTCTCGAGTCGATCAAGATACCGGCGCCCGTCGATTCTCAGCGAAGCGCCTACATCAAGGCAAAGGAGCGTCCGGCCATGGATTTCGCCTTGAGCAGCGTGGCGGCGGTGCTCGACATACGGGGCGACACTATCCAGCGCGCGCGCATCACGCTGGGCGGGGTGGCGCCGCTGCCATACGTGGCCCACCAGGCCGAGGATATGCTCGCCGGCAAGCGCGTCGATGAGGTCGATGCGGGCGCAGTTGGCGGGCTCGCCGTTGCCGATGCCAGGCCCCTCAGGGACAACCACTACAAGGTACGGATGACGGCCTCTATCGTCTCCAGGGCCATATCCGACATTCTTCAGTCGCTCGACGGCTCCTCGTCGTAGGCGCATGCTCTTCACATGACTTCAAAGGCCCCTCCGCACCTACTCGAGCACATCGAAGCTATCGAGCCGCTCGTCTCCGCCGACAGGTTTGGACTCGTGGTTGACTTCGACGGCACCATATCCGAGTTCGTGGACCAGCCCGATCGAGCGAAGATTTTTCCAGGATGTGTCCGGCCACTTCGAGGCCTGTCAGCCAGATTGGCCCTGGTCGCTGTAATGTCCGGCAGAGGCGTGGAAGACATCCGTCGGAAAACGGGCATCGAATCCCTGACGTACGTAGGAAACCACGGCGCGGAATACCTGCGAGGAGGCGTTACCGAGGTCGCTGCACCGGCGGGCGGCCATTCCGAGACCATCAAGCAAATCTTCGAGGAGCTGAGACTCAGGGCGGACGGACCGGGGCTCGTATGGGAATACAAGGGCTTTAGCGCGACCACCCACTTTCGCATGGCTGAGAACGAAGTAGTCGCCAAATCCAGGTTGCAAAAAGCCCTCGAATCGACTCCGGGGGTCGATGGTCTGGAGGTGTTCTGGGGCAACAAGATCCTGGAGATTCGAGCCAGGACCGGCATCAACAAGGGCTATGCGTTGAGGAAGCTGGCGGATGAGGCTGGACTGGACGCCGTCATCTTCCTGGGGGATGACACGACAGACCTGGATGCGGTTCGGGCTCTGTCCGACATGCGGCGCGAGAAGGCGGTGGACGGTATGAGCGTCGTGGTGGTCCAGCCGGGCTCGCCTGCGGGCATGCTCGAGGAGTCCGACTACAGCCTGGCCGATGTCTCTGAAGTGGCAGTGTTTCTGGACATCTTGGACCGCGAGGCGGCTAGTTCAGGGAAAGCAGGTCGTTGACCTGGTCCGTCAGCCATTGCGTAACGTCTTGCTGCTCGACGATCTCCGTGAGCTTCGCGGCCCGCTCTCGCCGCTCCTCTGCGGACATGGTGATCGCCTGGTGCATGGCATTCATTGTGCCCTCGATGTCGGTGGGGGATACCGACAACGCGGCCGACTTCAACTGGTCATGCGCACCGACCGACTCAGACAGGACGATCGCGCCCTCGCGGGTGTTCACTACGGGACCTTCTTTGGCCACCAGATTCATGCCGTCGATAACCGAGTTCACCAGCAGCACGTCGTATAGCCGCAAGCCGGCCACGGCCTGGGTGTAATTGTTTTCGTAGAAGGTGTGAATAGGCTGCCAGCTTTCATTGCCAAAAGTCGAATTGACTTCCTGGACCTGCCGGTCCACCTCCTCGGCATAACGCTGGTACTGCCGCACGCGCGTCCTGGATGGCGCGAGGAACGCGAGGAACGTCACCTTTCCGTGGAGCTCCGGGTGGCGCTCGAGCAGCAGATGGTAGGACCTGAACCCCCGTACCACATTCTTGCTAGGCTCAAGCCTGTCCACCCTGACGATGGTATTTTCCAGGCACAGCGGTTTGAGTCTGTCCTCATAGTCCAGGCTTCGAGGCGAGCCTGCGATTCTCCTCAGCTCCTCCGGGTCTATTGACAGCGGATAGACCTTGGTCCTTACCTTCTGGCCGTCGACCTCAATGGTCCTTTCCTTGTAGTCTACCTCGGCGTCGGGTAGGAACTCGTCGCAGGTCTCGAGAAACGCGCGAACGTCCCTCAGGCACTGGAAGCCCACAATGTCGCTGTGGCAAAGGGCCCGGCAGATGGAGTTCCTTATATAGCTGGGCAGAAGAAGCCAGTAAGCCGGGCTGGGCCAGGGAATATGAATGAAGCTCGTTATGACCGCATCAGGGACGGCCTGCCGTACGTACATCGGGACCAGATAGAGGTGGTAGTCGTGGACGATGAAGTTTGGGGGCTTGTCGTGGGACTGTGCCTCCGCTATCGCGGCGTCGGCGAAGGCCTTGTTCACCGCGACGTAGCCGTTCTCCCACGCGTCGTGGACGGCGGCGTCTACGTTGGGAGTGTAGGGGGAGCTCCACATGTAGTGCTGCAGGAACCACAGAAGCGGGTTGCAAAAAACGTTGTAATACTTGTGGTAGACGCGCCGGGGGACAACGACATACCTAAGGTTCATCTGATGACCGGGTATGGTGGACCTGAGCGAAGCGTTCTCGGAGGCCTCGGTCACCTTTCGGTCACCCTCGCCCATCGCGCTGGCGATCCAGGTGAATTCGACGTTTTGGGTCAATGCGCTTAGAGCGGTGACAACGCCTCCGGCCCCGCGCCGGGCGTGTATCTGGCCGTTCGTGGCCACTTGATGATCGACGGGCCCTCGGTTGCTTATCAATATGAGAGGCCTGTCACGGACTAGCTCTTGGCACAAATTTATAAGCTGGGTCTTACGCGACTGGGCTTCCAATGAAGTGGTCATAATTTCACCGAGGCTGATTCGGAAGGCATGGAGCGGGGAGTAGCTCTAAGAAGAACGTCACTCCAGAGCGGGCTTGAGCAATTCGACTGTGCTCATTCCGGCGGTCCAAAACCTTCGTGAAGTCGAATAGACTGCTGGAAGGTATCACACGGTCAATTTCACTGTCAATAATGTATTGGAACTAAGGAATTCCAATTCTACAACCGCGTCGCAGGCAGAACGCCGTCAATAATCGCGAAGCGGTTCGGTCATGGCGGTAAGAATTTGATTTTTGGCTATCTTCAGGTCTGGCAGGCTTGGCGGAGTGATGAGTCCTTATCTAGAGATATCATGGTTTATCAACCACGGTTATTGTTCCTTCCATGCGTGGATGAAATATGCAGTAGAATTTGAACGTCCCGGCCTCGTGAAAGACGAAGGAGTATTGTTCACCCTTGGAGAGGGAGCCGCTGTTGAACACCGACTTCTGCGGTGCTTCGAACGAGCCGGCGGTTACCGTGTGTGGAGAAGTGTCCTTGTTGAACCAACTCACTATCGTCCCAACGCCGATTTCCAGGTCCTCGAACGTAAAATCCTCGATCCCT
>JADFKI010000303.1 GCA_022565015.1 Chloroflexota bacterium | reverse complement strand
ATTAATGCCGCCCGAGCAGATGGAATGGTCCGAGCAAGCTATCGACCAATACGCCCCGGAACAGAGCGAGGCATCGCAGCCAGAGAAGTCGCCAGCAAATCAAGATCTGTTGTGGCACCTCAGGAACACTACTTTTGAAGACTCAATTCGGCAGATGGAATCTGCGCTTCGTGATTATGACCAGCGCTGCAGAGCACTTTGGATTAATTTCGCGCGTCGACTAGAAGACCACGCCAAGACTCGGCTCATAAAAATCGAGGAGTGGCAGAACGAGCAGAACGAAGGGATGCAGCCCGCGTTGTTCGACAGCCTGGTGGATGTCATCTACAGGCGCGCACTTGATAAGATCGATGAATATGGTAGCCGACCAATCAAGGGGATTAACTGGCGTTCAGACTCCGATTCAAAGGTTCTCTGGGCTAATGGGATTCGGGCTGCGGTAGGGGATAGCTCTGTACACGAACATGTCCAACATGCCGTGAAATTGCTCGAGGATGGCTCGACCAAGGAGCTAGATTCAGAAGCGTTTCAGGTCAGGCTACTTTATGAAGACCTGGAATATCTTAAGAGGGTCATTCTCCAGGACCTGGCGGAGATTTCGGAGGCCGACTTGAAGAAGGGTATCTGTCCTCGATGTCCATACCCAGAAGTGGCGGCCGACTCTTAAAATACTGAATCTAGACACCATACTTCGAGAGAGCCCCTTACGCTCGCAAATTTCCCTCTTGTTAACACAATAAATTTTGTTGTACGCCTCTCAAAATACGCAGATATCACGTAAATTTCCCCTCCCTAACGTCACCGAGAATCCGTTCGTGCACCAGTCAATGCAGTGGGTCCTTTAGTTTTCGTTAACTTCTGATGTCACGTTTTGGGTGTTTTGAGTATTGTGGGCGGCTTCTTGCCAAAGACCCGAATGATCGGCCTTTGCCACCGAGTGCTTCTTCCAACGCCGCCTTGAGCTGTCCCAACAACAGAGGAAGAGGCCAACGTGCTCGACTCCCTTGCGGGCGGGGTGTTCGTTAGGCGGTAGGCCGAGATCGAAATGCCTTGAAGCACCGCTCAGAAACGCAGAATTGGGTCAAAATACACCTTTCTGCACGGTAATCATATCTAGTTCGCGCCGTGGGCAAGTGGGTGGACTCGATGTAGACCTAATAACTTTTCCCCCAGATATTGGTCATTTACGTATACAACCCTTCAACACGAATACAACAGGATTGCAATAAGATGCCAAAAAAGTCGCTATCAAGTGGTCAATAATTTGCCGCCAGATGTGTAGCTTCTGAATAATAGCGGACGAATTGTCTTTTTTGTTGATGGAGCCAGGTCGATGGCCTCCAGTGCCGTCAGGACGTCTGAGGGGCCGTCGACAGAAGCAGGCTCACCTAGCAGGGAATGATGCCGACAGCGAAACCTTCTTCGCTATTAAACGTCTCACCGGCCAGTTCCACAAATGTTCACCCCCACCGGATATTTCGTCATGTGCCCACAGCGCCAAAATCGTTGGCGCGTGATCAATGCTCCTGGCGCCGAACCCTTCTTTCAATCGTGTGGACCGAATTATATTGGAATTCGGGGCCCACCCTTGATGCGCCCTTGGCAGACTACAGTATTGGAGTGATATTGAAGCTTGGGACTCAGGCAAGACTCGCACCGCACAGTAGCTTGCGACCTATGCCGGGCTGCACGGCTGTTAGGTGCTGTGGGGCAGATGTCATGAGAGTCGAGGAGCACCGTCATATTGGCCCTGAATACAGCGAATCCGCTCCTACGTCAGAGAGCCCCTTCGATCCGGATTAACTCGAGCTCTATTACTTTGACGTACTTCTGGCGCATCCCACTCCTTCCTGGGTACACTGGCGTGCTACCTTGTCGTACTCCCTGAGGAAGGTGGGAGCTTCAGGGCCTTGAATGGTGAGTCAGCAACATAGGTTCGACGGGCTCACTAGAGCTCTGGGGTGTGCCGTTCACGGCCTGCCTCCCACCAGCAGACTCAAGTAAGAGCTGGCCGAGGTGGTATCTACCCTGGCCCTGGGAAGGTACGGGTAGTCATCCAGGTCCAGACGTGACGGCCGGCGTTCGATCCGACACAGCAGCAGGTGCTTTACGGCATCGAAGCCTATTGTTCCAAGCCGAAGGGCGTCTATGACGGCGCTTTGAACGTCATCCCTTCGGCTGCGCTCAGGGCAGGCTCTCATTGAAGGTCTCCATGAGGCGAAGCACCTGAACATACTCCCGCTTACCCCTCTTGCCCATGCGAGACTCCATGAGGCGGCGCAGGGTGTCGAACTGTTGGGGCAGCTCCCATCCGGCCAGTGGGGCCGCCTGCTCCAGCGCCCCAACCTTGCGCTCTATCAGCGACAGGTAGTGCAGAGGGTCGAAGACGAAGTCGCCTTTGTCATACGACCGTCTATGTCGGGCTATGACTTTGTCGGCGCAGCTTACCACCACATCATGGACGTAGCCCCTGACCAGGACCTCACGATGGCCGTACTCCACCGGCACCGAGTAGTCGTTGCTCTTGTAGCGGACCAGCGACAGCGAACTCACCCGGCACATCTGTTTGTCTGATGCGTCATAGGGAGCCTGAGGCAGAGCAAGGAAAGTCTGCCTCTCACGCTCCAGCATCTCGCCCACCGTCTCGGTCCGTCCCTTCAGCCGAACGTCGAGGCGTTTTCTGCACTGCTCTTCAAGGTAGGCATTCAGGGCATCGAAGCTCTCGAAGGAGGGTATCGGCACAAGATGGTTCCTGCGAATGTATCCCACAAGACCCTCCACCTTCCCCTTGTCGTTGCCTTTACCCGGACGGCCAAAGCGGGTATCGAACAGGTAATGGGACAGCAGCTCTGAAAATATCCGTGTGAGCTTGCGCTTACCATTTCCCAGTATCCTGGCAACGGCTATCTTCGTGTTGTCGTAGAGGATCTCCCGGGGTACGCCGCCGAAGAAGGCGAATGCGCAGTTGTGGGCGTCGCAGAATGCCTCCGTGGTCTCGCCAGGATAGGCCTTAACAAAGTAGGCGTCGCAATACGGCAGGTCCATTACAAGAAAGTGGGCTTTCATTCGCACACCGCCTATATCCACCAGCGCCTCTCCGAAGTCGGCCTGGGCGTGGCCCGGAGGATGGACCAGCGGCACGAACATCTCCTGCGTCCGCAGACGCTTCTCACGAACGTAGTCTTTGACTATCGTGTAGTGACCGGGAAAGTCGTGCTCATCTCTGAGACGCTCGAAGATGCGCTTAGCTGTGTGGCGCTGCTTCTTGAGGATGGACTGGTCGGACGCAAGTATCTGATCGATTATCCCGGCGTAGGGGGCCAGCTTTGGTCTGTAGGGTTCTGCCTTGCGCTGATAGCCTGGAGGCACCGAGTACTCCAGCATCTTGCGAACTGTCTGGCGGTGCAGGTTGAACAGCCGCGCCGTCTGACGAACGCTCTTCCCGTCCCTGTAGTAGGCCTGGCGGACTCTTCTGTATAGATCCACTGTGTACATTCCTCTCTTCCCTCCAAGCTTTTTTTCATAGCCTGGCAGAAGACCTCGGACGGTACACTTTTACGCCGCCCCGGCGAGAATCTACTCCTATCTCACCGGTACATTATTGCTCCGCCGTTTACACAGGACCACGCCGTTCCAAAACAGCTTGAAACTATGAAAACCTAAAATCCATTCTGCTTAGTCTACTCGAAATTCCAAGGTCCTAATTCTGGAGCTTTGGACAGAGCTTCACGACGTCACGGCGCGCAAGATGACGGCCGCGCTTTTGCGTGATGGATTTAGCCTACGAAGCCAGCGGGGAAGCCACCAGCGATACCGGCACCCCGATGGCCGCAAAGTCACTGTTGCCTTTCACCACCTAAGCGACACCTTCAGACGCAAGACGTTACGAGCCATGATTCGAGATCAGGCTCAGTGGACTGAGGACGGCTTGAAGCGGCTGGGCCTGGTGAAATAGAAAGTATATGATGCTTTCAGCTCAAGCTTCAGCTTATTTCCAAACTGAAGTTTGAGCGATGTTAGTGATGCGGCC
>JADFKI010000302.1 GCA_022565015.1 Chloroflexota bacterium | reverse complement strand
GCAGTTTACGGCATCTGAGTAAGTTGGCCCGCGACAACGGCCCTGATGGCGGAGCCGACATAGAGAAGCTCGGGAGCATCGCCCTGACCGTGGACGGCCTCGGCCAGGCGGTCGTACTAACGACGCCCGACGGACGCATCGTGCATGTGAGCCGTGCCGCGGAGCAGACCGTTGGCTATTCCGGTTCCGAGCTGGTGGGACGGTCCCTCCAAGAGCTGTGGCCGTCGGACCGGGAGTTCCACCTTCCGGACATCCAGGCATCTTCCCAGACCAAGCCGTTCACTTGCGACGCGAGGCTGATTCGGAAGAACGGTTCGGCTTTTTCGGCCGCGGTATCGATAAGTGCGATTAGCGATGACAAGGGTCATGTTATTGGTATGGCATGCGTCCTGGTGGACCTTACCGACGTAAGAACGTCTGAAGAAGCAGGGAACTCGGTTGAAGAGCAGACGCTGCTCGCAGAAATAGGGCATCTCCTCAGCTCCACGCCAGACCCTTGGGGCGATTTCGAGCGTTTCGCGAAGCTGGTATGCAAGCTCGTTCCAGTTGATCGGGTTTCTTTACTAATGTCGACTGCGGAAGGCGGCTACACACGGGACATGGTGTATCCAAAGCGTTCCGATACATCAGTGGCGACGCCTGAAAATTCATACCGTGCAGCGCCAGTTTCCGACGGCGGCGTGACTCCGGCAGATGCTCAACCCAGTCCCGACTCGTCAAGTGGATTGAATCCGATTTACTGCCCAGTAGTCTGGGAGCCTCTGGTGTCTCGGGGAGAAACGTTTGGATATCTACAACTGTCATCAATTATGCTCAGGCCTTACACGGAACGAGAGTTGGGGCTGTCGAGGCAGGTCAGTGCACTTTTCGCGAGTTCGGTAGCCGGCGACAGGATTTATACGGAGCTAACGGACTCCGTTGTTGAAATGCGAACGCGAGAAGAGCAATACAGGCTATTCATAGAACAGGGCGCCGACGCGCTGTTTCTTCACGACCCGCTTGGCAACGTCCTCGATGTAAACGACCGCGCGTGCGAGCTTTCCGGGCTCCCTCGAGAAGAGCTGCTTAGCGCATCTCTGGCTGAGTTTCTGGGTGAAGGGGGCCCTGCAATCCTGAGGGAGACCTGGGAGAAGATACTCAAGGGCAGCGTGGTCTTCAGGGAAACCCAACTACATAGGGTGACGGGCGAGGACGTGCCGGTGGAGGCCCGCACAGGTCATTTTGAGCTGGGAGGCCGACACCTTCTCCTCACTCTCGTTCGTGACATAAGCGACAGCAAAAAATCCGAGGAAGAACGAAGACGGCTCGAAGCTCAGCTAGCTCAGGCTCAGAAGATGGAGGCCGTTGGGCAGCTTGCAGGCGGAATTGCACACGACTTCAACAACCTTCTGTCTGCCGTCACTAGCTACTCGCAGCTAGCCAAGATGAAGCTACCCGCCGGGGACCCGGTAAACGGCTACATGGATGAAATTCTCAAAGCTTCTGACCGCGCGGCCAACCTGACGCGTCAGCTGCTGGCCTTTTCTCGGACTCAGGCGATCGAGCCGCGCGTGCTCTGCCTCAGCGATCTCGTTCTGGATATAGAAAAAATGCTGCGAAGACTCATAAGTGTAGACATAGAAATGGTGATGCTCCCGGACGAAAACGAAGGCATGGTGAAGGTTGACCCCGGTCAGGCGGAGCAGGTGCTCATCAACCTGGTAGTGAACGCTCGCGACGCAATGGAGAATGGCGGCAAGCTGTACATTGAGACGAAATGCGTGGACGTAGACAATCGGTACGAGGAGCAGTATCCGGAATTTAAACCCGGAGAATACGTAATGCTTTCGGTCTCCGACACCGGGGACGGCATGTCCGAGGAGGTCAGAAGGCACATCTTCGAGCCCTTCTTTACAACCAAAGAGCAAGGAAGAGGGACGGGCCTGGGCCTTTCCACCTGCTATGGGATAGTCGCTCAAAACGAAGGCCAGATTCTGGTCGACAGCGAAGTCGGGGTTGGCACAACGTTTCGCATCTACTTTCCCCGAATAAGGCAAGCCGCCGATAAGCTGCCTCTGCGAGACGATGAAGGCTACCTCCCACTTGGCGACGAGACCATTCTTCTGGTGGAGGACGAGCCGCTGGTCAGGCAGGTAGCCCTCATTATACTTCGCGAACAAGGCTACAATGTGTTGGAAGCCACGAATGGCCTGGAGGGCCTTGGCATTGCAGAGGAGCATTCAGACGATCGAATAGACCTGCTGGTTACCGACCTCGTAATGCCGCTGCTCGGCGGCAAGGGACTGGCGGACAAGCTTTCGGAGACACATCCCGAAACCAAGGTACTGTTTACGTCCGGTTATACGGACGACGCGACAACCCGCAACATGGGGCCGGAATCTGGGAGGGACTTCCTTCACAAGCCATTCACGCCGACCGGGCTTGCGAAAAAAGTTCGCGACGTTCTCGATAGCGGCTAGATTACCGCATGAGCCGGTTGGACCCTGGCAGTTTAAACGCCGAATCTTACGGCGTAGTCGGCCCGTACTTCCATACGCGGCCGCCGCTACCGGCAGCAAGGCCGCTCTTATCCGAGCTCAGGAAGATCCCTTTTAGCGTATCGCCGGACGTAATCGTCTCTTGTTGGGTCCAGACCACTCCGCCGTCGACGCTCCTCATGATCAGGCTGCCGGTTCCCACGGCCCAGACGTTCTGTGAATCGAGCGCGAATACGCCAAGCAAGTCTTGGGTAGATCCGCTTACCCTGGACGTCCAGGTAGCGCCTCCGTCCGAAGTGGTCATGACCGTACCCTTCTCTCCAACGACGAAGCCTGTCTGGCTGTCCAGGAAGTAGACGCTATAGAGTATCGCTTCCGTGCCGCTGGTCTGCTGAGACCAGCTGCCTCCTGCGTCGGCCGTGTGATAAATGATGCCGCCAAATCCAACGGCCCAGCCATTCAGACCGTCAACGAAGGCCAGGTCCAAAAAGTCCTCCAGCGTATCCGTCTCCTGCTTTGTCCACGTGTCCCCGCCATCCGAGGTGAAGTAGATGGCTCCAAAATCAGCTGCGGCCCACCCGGTATTGGCATCGAGGAAAAACACGCCGTCCAGAGTAAAGACACCCTTCACCCCTTCGAGCTTTTCCCAGTTGTCGCCGCCGTCACGCGTCCGAAGAACGGTCCCCGCGGTCCCCACGGCCCATCCATTCTGAGAATCAGTGAAAGAGACCGCGGTGAGATTTATGGATACGCCCGTCTTCTGGAGGACGAATGTGTCTCCTCCGTCGGACGTCCTGCCAATCGCACCGTCCGTACCGACTACCCAGCCGGTGTTGGAGTCGACCATAGTAAGGTCATTCAGGCCCAGACTCCGCCTGGTGATGACCTGAGACCTGGGTGGGAATTGTGGTAAAATCGTCCATTCTATCGGCTCGCCGGTAGCCTCGCCCTGGCTCAGTGCCTGTCGCGTGTCCTCCTGGTCCGTCGGAGCGGCCCCGCCGCACGCACTCAAGATAATGCCCAGGACAACCACGAAGAATATCAACGAGGGAGTTCTACTGATCACGTGCCGATGGCTCCTCTTGATTGGCCGAATAACCGCACACGAATCGCATCGTGATGTATGCCCAATCTGGTTTCGGGATTATACAGAGACGCCATTGGTTAAGCAATCAACAAGCGGCAAAACTTCGAAGTAAAATTCATGAAGAAAACACGTCGTAAGCATGTCGAAGGCTTGACACCCGTGCGTGGATATGTTAAAAATTCGCCATCTTTCGGGTTACACCGCGACAGATTTGTGGCGTGGATGGATTTTGGTTATGATGGCGAATATTTTTAGGGGGCGGCTTGTTTTACAGACCAATCACGTTAGTGGCCAACGAGGAGTGCGAAGGAAGGGGTTAAATAACATGGGATTTGGGATGAATAAGAAGATAATACTTGGACTGTTCATGACGGTTGTTTTCGCCGTGGCTCTGGCTTGTGGTGCGGCGGAAGTGACACCGGCACAAGCCCCTGCGGCGGCGCCTGCGGTGGCGCCTGCACCCGCTCCGGTGGCCCCTGCGCCGGCACGTCAAGCGCCACAGCAACCCGCGGCGCCTGCTCCGGCGGCACCA